>DASZPH010000020.1:0-161298 GCA_035550375.1 Pirellulales bacterium
GAGCAAGCATCGAACGCAACGCAAGCTGAACTGAAACCGTCGGCTCATGGGGACATTAAACCGCGCCCAGATGGGCGGCTCAAAGGTCGTGTGGTGCTCACGGGCTTTTTGTCGGTTCATCAGCCACCGCAAGATCACTACCCCGGCGGTTGAAAAAAGGGGCAGGGCGCGGTCTACTTCCGGATTCCCGTTCAAAATCGACCCGCTCAACAGGTCATGTTCCGCCCCGTCGAATCCAATCCTCGCTTCCCGGCAATCGAAACCGAGGTGATCCGCTTCTGGAGCGAGCGGCAGATTTACGACCAGTCGCTGGCGGGCCGAGCCGACGCGCCGCGGTTCGTCTTTTTTGAGGGCCCCCCCACCGCCAACGGCATGCCCCACCCGGGCCACTGCCTGACGCGGGCCATCAAAGACCTCTTCCCGCGATACCGCACCATGCGCGGCTACCGCTGCGAACGCAAGGCCGGCTGGGACACCCACGGCCTGCCCGTCGAGGTCGAGGTCTGCAAAGATCTAGGCATTCACTCCAAGGAAGAGATCGAAGCCTACGGCGTCGAACCGTTCATCCACCGCTGCCAGGAAAGCGTCTGGCGATACATGCAGGAGTGGGAGCGGCTCACCGAACGGATCGGCTTCTGGATCAAGCTCGACGAAGCCTACGTCACCTACCACCGCACCTACGTGGAGAGCGTCTGGTGGTCGCTCAAAAACCTCTTCGACCGCGGGCTGCTCTACCAGGGACACAAGATCGTCTGGTGGTGGGCCCAGGGCGGCACGGCCCTCAGCTCGGGCGAAGTGGGGCAAGGTTACCGCGAGGTGGCCGATCCGAGCGTGTACGTGCGTTTTCCGCTGGTCGACGAGCCGAGCACGTCGCTCTTGGTCTGGACGACGACGCCCTGGACGTTGCCCAGCAACCAGTTCGCGGCCGTTCATCCCGATCTGGAATACGCCGTGGTCAACGACGGCGAAGATCCGCACGGCGGCAAGCTGGTCGTCGCCGCCTCGCTGGTCGACGCGATCGCCAGCAAGGTGGGGCGGGAGTTGACCGTGGAAAGAACGCTCTCCGGGAGAGAGCTGCTCGGCCGGCGGTACGTTCCGCCTTTCGACTACTACTACAAGTCGCTGGGCAACGTCGAGGGGCGGCTCGTGACGGGCGGCCGAGCGCACGTCGCCTGGCGGGTCGTGCCGGCGGATTTTGTCACGGTCGACAGCGGCACCGGGGTGGTCCATCAGGCGCCGGCGTTCGGCGAGGTCGACTTTGAGGTGCTCGGCCGCGAGGCCGACCGTTTTGAGCCGGGCCAGGGACCGCAGCTCATCTGCGCCGTCGGGCCCGACGGCCGGTTCACGGCCGAGGCGCCCGACTACCAGGGACGCTGGGTGAAGGAGGCCGACAAGGACATCTCGCGCGAGCTGCGCCGCCGCGGCCTTTTGTATCACCAGGAGCAGTACCTGCACGAATACCCGTTCTGCTGGCGGGCCGAAGACGACCCGCTCATCCAGTATCCGCGCCGTAGCTGGTTCATCCGCACGAGCCGCTTCAAGGACGACATGCTGGCCAACAACGCCCGGATCAACTGGCTGCCGGAGCACATCCGCGACGGTCGTTTCGGCAATTTCCTGGAGTCGAACGTCGACTGGGCCCTGTCGCGCGAACGCTACTGGGGAACGCCCTTGCCGATCTGGGTCTGCGAAGAAACCGGCCACCAGGAGGCGGTCGCCAGCTACGCCGAGCTGCTGGCCAAGCCGGGCGTGAGCGGAACGGAAGTCTGGCAGGCGGCCAAACGGGAGAAGCCCAGCCTGCCCGACGACCTGATGGTTCACAAGCCGTACATCGACGCCGTCACCTACGACTCGCCCAAGGCGCCCGGCAAGCGGATGCGGCGCGTGAGCGAGGTGATCGACTGCTGGTACGATTCAGGCGCGATGCCGTTCGCCCAGTGGGGCTACCCGCACCAGGGCAAGGAGAAGTTCGCGGGCCAGTTTCCGGCCGACTTCATCAGCGAGGCAATCGACCAGACGCGCGGCTGGTTCTACAGCCAGCTCGCCATCAGCACGTTGCTGTTCGGCCGCTCCGATAGCCGCGACCCGGCCGCCGCGCCGCGGGAATATCCGCACCCCTTCCGCAACTGCATCGTGCTGGGGCTGATGCTGGGCGAAGACGGCCAGAAGATGTCGAAGAGCAAACGCAATTATCGCGAGCCCGGCGAGATCTTCGACCGCTACGGGGCCGACGCGCTGCGGTGGTATTTCTTTGCCAACCAGGCGCCCTGGACCTCCATCCGCTACAACGAGCAGGCGATCAAAGACAGCATCCCCGAATTCCTGCTGCGGCTGTGGAACGTCTATAGCTTCTTCGTGATCTACGCCAACATAGACAAGTTCGACCCCGGAGCGTCCCTCTCCGGCACAGCATCCCTCTCCGGCACGTTCGATCAGCTCGACCGCTCGGTGCTCGCGCGGGCCAAGGGGTATCGCCCGGTGGCTTCTCGCAGCGAGCTCGACCGCTGGGTTTTGAGCGAGCTGGAGCGGACCACGCTGGCGGTGGTGGAGCGGATGGACGCTTACGACAACTTCACCGCCTGCGGACGCATCACGGCGTTCGTCGACGCGTTGAGCAACTGGTACGTGCGCCGCAGCCGAGATCGGTTCTGGAGCGGCGAGCACACGGCCGACAAGCTCGACGCCTACTGGACGCTTTACGAATGCCTGCTGACAACGGCGAAGCTGATCGCGCCGTTCGTCCCCTTTCTGGCCGAGGCGCTCTGGCAGAACCTGGCGGTCGAGGCGACCGGCGGCCGAGCGCTGGAAAGCGTCCACCTGTGCGACTACCCGGCCGGCGATCGGGCCGTGGTCGACGAATCTCTTTCCGAGCAGATGGGGCTGGTGCGCGAGATCGTTTCGCTGGGGCGCAGCGCCCGCATGGGGGCCAAGCTCAAGGTGCGGCAGCCGCTGGCCAAGGTCGAGGTGGTGCTCGTGCAGCCGCAACATCAGGGCTGGCTGGAGGCGCATACGGGCCTGATCCGCGAAGAACTGAACGTCAAGCAAGTCGAGTTCATTCCGCGGGCCGATCAATACATCAGCTACACGGTGCTGCCCGATTTGAAGCGGCTCGGACCGCGGCTGGGTAAACGGTTGCCCGCCCTGCGGCAGGCCCTTGCGGCGGCCGACGCCGCGGGACTGCTGGCGAAGCTTGAGGCCGAGGGCCAGGTGACGCTCGACCTGCCCGACGGCCCCGTAACGCTCGATTCCAGCGACATTCAGGTCCGCTTGCAGGCCAAGCCGGGCTGGGCCGCCGCCCAAGGTCCGCGGGCGGTGGTCGTGATTTCGACGGAGGTAACCGAAGAGCTCATCATCGAAGGGGTCGCGCGTGAGCTGGTTCACGCCATCCAGAACTTGCGTAAAGAGAAGGGATGCGAGTTCACCGATCGGGTTCAGATCGGCATCGTGACCGACTCGGCGGTGGTCAGCAGGGCCGTGGAAGCCTTCTCGGATTACATCAAGTCCGAGACGCTGGCGGTCGACACCGGCCGCGAAACACTACCAGATGTCGAACCCATGATCGTTGACGTGGCCGGGGACAAGATCGAGGTGTATCTCAGGGTTTTGCGTGGGGATTAGCGACCGTTCCCGACAACGAACCTCCGTTGAGCTGCGAACCACGGCGGTTTATACCTCGGAACGAGGAAGCCGCATCACTGCCTCACGGCCCCCTTCGAGGTTAAAATAGCATAGTTCCTCTCCTTCGAGATTCGAGTGAGTGAAGATACGGTCGTGGAGCTGCATGGAACCGTTCAGAACGGTGTGATCGTGATTGATGATCGTATCCCTTTGCCGGAAGGAACAAGGGTGACCATTGTCGTGGAAGCAAAGAACGAGCAAGAAGAGAACGTCACTCTCCGGGATCGCCTGCTCAAGCTGGCCGGAACGGTTGACGATCTTCCTCCCGACATGGCACGCAACCACGATCGTTACATCCATGGCAACCCTGAGCGATGAGCAGGGTATTTGCCGATTCGTTCTACTTCTTCGCCCTGCTGAACAAACACGACGAAGCCCACGACAAGGCGTCGCCTATGCGGACCGCGTCAGCCGCATTGTTACGACAGAGTGGGTGCTTATCGAAGTGGCAGACGGCTTGGCCGGCTCTCGCCACCGGCACATGTTTTCGGAGACCCGACAGGAATTGCTCGCCGACGAGAATGTCGAGATCGTGCCTCTGCAAATGGCCTTATACGAAGAAGGAGTGGCTCTCTACGCTTCGCGGTTGGACAAGCAATGGTCGCTGACAGATTGTCTGTCCTTTGTGGTCATGGAGCGAAGTGGACTGACTGAGGCACTGACGGCCGATCAACACTCTGAACAGGCTGGCTTCCTGGCGTTGCTCAGGTAAATTGTTATCCGGTGGGACGAGCGATTGCGAGCCCCACCCCCGCCCTTGCTTCGCCCGCCCCCTTGATTGCCGTCAGCCCCGATGACTTCTGCGGACTCGTCAGCCGACTTGGCCCAAGTGCTGCTCTACACCGACGGGGCGTGTAGCGGAAATCCGGGGCCCGGCGGATGGGCGTTCATCCTGCAGCATCCGACTTCGGGCAAAGAGCTGGTGGCGAGCGGCGGCGAGCCGGAGACCACCAACAATCGCATGGAGCTCACGGCGGTCGTGCGCGGGCTGGAGGCCCTCAAACGCCGCTCGGCCGTCGAGATCCTGACCGACAGCGTCTACGTCGGCAAGGGACTCAGCGAATGGCTTCCCACCTGGAAGGCGAACGGCTGGCGGCGGCGCGAAGGAAAAAGCTGGAAGCCGATCAAGAACGAGGACCTCTGGCGAGAACTCGACGCTCTGCTGTCGCGGCATGCGATCCGCTACACCCGCGTTGCCGGCCACAGCGGCCACGCCGAGAACGACCGCTGCGACGAGTTGGCCGTGGCCGCGTACCAGCAGTACCTGCGGCGTTAATAGTCGCGGTGCTTCTTGCTTGCGCGGCTTGGCATGCTCTAATCATGGCCTACCGAGCACAACCTCAATCGAACCTTTCGCCAAGCCCAGGAGCAACAGAAGTATGAGAACCTTCATCCCGGTTATTGTGTTCGCCGTTCTGCTGTCCGGCATTTCGTCGAAAGACGTCGGCGCTCGGCCGGTCTATTTCGAGGCGTTCAAAGAAAAGTACGCCAGCGATGCGGACTCGGATTACGGCAAACTGGTCGCCAAGACCAAATGTGCCGTCTGCCATCCCAAAAGCGATAACAAGAAGGAACGCAACGCCTACGGAATGGCCCTAAGCAAGGTCGTCACCAAGAACGAGAAAAACAAAGCCAAGGTTGGCGAGGCGCTCGGCAAGATCGAAGAAGAGAAGTCGCCCGGCGGAAAGACGTTTGGCGAGCTAATCAAGGATGGCAAACTGCCCGGCGAGGAATAATTGCAGTATCACACGGCCGAGCGACGCGATGATGCGTCAGTTCGTCCTCCGATTCGTTTGGCGCAGCCACGATTCGATCTGCCCCGCCAGCTCGCCGCGTGCGGCCGTGTAGAAGTGGTCGGCGCCGGCGATCACGGCCACCTTCAGGTCGTTCTTGTGCTCCGCCAGATCGTTCAGTTCTTCCGGTAAGCCTTGAAAGGCCGAGCCGCGGCGCAGCTCGATCGTGCCGAACGTGAACAGCGTGGGGCAGGCGACCTGCCGCACGTGCTTCAGAATGTTGTATCGCTCCGCCGGACCGTATTTGTCGACGTAGCCCGCCGCGCTCACGAGGTAGGGAATCGGGAACTTCACCGGCATGATCGTGTCGCCTTTCCCCTCGCCAACCAGCCGTTCGGCCTCGGCGTATTCGGTGAGAAACTGCGCCGCGTCGGGGCCGTCGGCGAATTGCGAGTGCGCCAGACGGGGAGGTGACATGGCGATCAGGCATTTCACCGCGGCGGAGCCTTCCAGGGCCATGCCGTAGATGGCCTTTACCGCTCCCAGGCTGTGACCGGCGAGCGCAACGCGGTGGTGCCCCTGTTGCACAAGCCAGGCGATCCAGGCCGCGAGGTCGTGCCGGCATTCGTCGACGGTCTCAAAGGCCGCGCCGAGCATCCGTACTCCCCCCGGCGTCGCGGCAGAGCTGACCGCGTCGTGCCCGCGGGTGTTGACGGCGAGCACCGCCAGGCCGAGCTGCCTGAGCATCGGCAGCAGGCCGGCAAAGAGGCTCGATCCGTAAAAATTCCCCCCCGCCCCGTGCAGCAAGAGCACCGCATCCAGGTCGACGGCCCGCGGCGACGCGAGCTGCGCTGGCAATTGGGCCGGGTGATACGCGCCGTGGAGCCGAATGCCGTCCGAGGTGGTCGCTTCGACAATCTCCGGCATCTTTTCTTGAACCGGCCCTTACGAGCTGGCCGGGGCACCCAACTGCGCGAGCACCTGCAGCACGCCGTTCAGGTGGGCCAGCCGGGGACCGAAACGGTCGACGAACTCGTTGAGCATAAACTCGCCGTCACAGAGGACTTCGGCGTTTTCGTTCACTTCCTGAGTGAGCGCGTTGAGGAACTCGGTCTGCACGCGACTCAGGGCCTCGGCCGCGACGCGACAATGCTGCGCCAGCTCGGGATTGGCCGATTTCCACTGCCCGAGCTCCTGGTTGCGCTGCTTTTGCGGAGCGGTGAGCTGGTTGATAAGCTCTTCCAGAAGCTCGTTCTGCCGGTCCTGGGCCGTCAGAATCTCCCTCAAAAGACGGGTTTGCTCGTGCTCGCCGTTGCTCGTGGTGGTGGTCAAAGCGCTTGGCGAGATATCGACTTGCGTAAAAAGCTGAGCGGTGGTTCTGTCGTGCATCGAGGACCCTGTGCTTTTTGCCGAAAGGTGAACAGCCATTATAGGCAGGCGGTTCGGGAACTGTCGAGTAAGCGGTTAAAAAGTTATTTTAACGGGAAGCAAGAAACGAGGGGCAAGGAAGAGCGGCCGCCTTTTCCGGCAGGCGCTTCGGCAAATCCAGGCCGACATTGAAGGCCGCAGTTCACCGACCGCGGGAGTTGAGAACCATCGAGTCAGGCCGCAGGGCGAAGCTGGCGTTTCTGGCCGTCGTCGTGCTGGCGATTGCCCTACGGTGGGAGCAGATCGGCCGGCTGTCGCTGGCACACTTTGACGAAGGGGTGCTGGTTTCCGGCGCCTTTGGAGTGTGTCTGAAGGGCATGTGGGACTTCCCGCTGGCCCAGCCGCTCCAATCGCCACCGCTGTTCCCGTGGATGCTGGCCGGAACATTCGGCCTGACCGGGATGACCCTCCCGGTGATGGGCATCTATCTCTCGGCGGCGTTCGGCGTGGCGACGGTCGCCATCTATTTTGCGCTGCTGAGGCGGATCTACGGCGACCGGCTGGCGCTGGCGGGGGCGGGCCTGCTCGCCGCCAGCGATCTGCACGTGGCCTTTTCGCGAATGGCGCTGACCGACGTGCCCCTGACGTTCTGGTTCGTGCTCGGCGCCTACTGCCTGGTGCGCCTGGCGGAGTGCGGCGGCCGAACGGCGAGGATGGCCGGCTGGAGCCTCGCGTTCGGTCTGGCGATCGGGGCGGCGTGGAACACCAAGTACAACGGCTGGATGCTCGCCGCCGCGGCCGGCACGACCTGGCTGATGGTGGCGGCTCGCGAGCCGATTTTGCGATGGCTGGGGCATCGGCACGGCGAAAGTCCGGTTCCCTTTTTCGGCGAAAGGCGGATCGCGTTGGCCATCGCCCTTTCGGCCGTCGTGGCGATCGTCTGCTTTATCCCCTGGTACCGCTACGTTGAGCTTAACTACGAAGGGGGCTACCGCGCCGTGGTGAGCAACCACCTGCGGTACGCGGGCGGGCTTGCCCAGTGGCCGGCGAGGGCCCTTCGGCTGACGATCTCGCTTTCGGCGTTTCGCCATTACGGTTGGATGGTCACGCTTCTGGCGGCGACCGTGGCAACCGGCAGCTTGCTTCGCCGCCGCATGAAGCGCGCCGGCTCGGCCACCGGATCGAACCCATTCGTCGTCGTGGCCGCGGCAATCGTCGGGCTGGCGGCGGCCGTGGCCCTGGGAGGGGACGCGGTCCTGTTTTTTCTGGCGACGGCGGCCATTTTGCCGGCGCTTTTGTGGGGACGCTGGGAGGAAGTTTTCTTCGCCGTCTGGGCCGGCGCGTTCCTGATTATGACCCCCTTCTATCATCCTTACACGCGTCTACTCGTGCCGGCCTTGCCCGCCGCAATCGGGCTCGTGCTGGGACTCATGACGCGAGGGTTGGGGCTCGTCGAGCACGCCGAACCTCATAGCGCGGCGGGAGCGGAGCACGGCGGCGCCTGCCGCGCCGAGCGACTGAGCCGCCGTTTTCTGGCCGTGGGCTGCGCACTGGCGCTGCTGACGGCCTTGATCTGGCATCCGCTTGGATGGCTGCCCAGCAGGCACCTTTGGCAGCGATGGTCGACGACCCAGTCCTATCGGGCACTGGGCGACGCCATCGACAAGGACGCATTGCCGACTGACGCGATGGTGTTGTGCCTCGGGGTTCCCGCCATGACGTTGTACATCGAGCGCGAGTGGTCGCCGATCGAAGTCGTCCCGTTTGAGAAGGTGCTCGCCGGCGTGGCTCACGACCGAGACAGTTATCTCGCTGTCGACTTTTGGGGCGCCTACGGCGAGAACCACCAGCTTGCGCTGGAGAGCCTGGAGCAAAGGCTGGAGTGTCTCGAACCGATCGCCGCCGTTTCTAACGATCTGAACCTGGCGACGCTGCTCGATTATCTGGAGCCGGCCGATTTGGCGAGGCATTTGTCCGGCGAATGGCCCGCGCTGCGCGTCCGCGACGCCGGCGGGCGCGAGGTCGTCTTTCCCGCCAGGCTCGGCGAGCCGAACGCCGAGGTGATCGTTCTCTACCGCATCGATCGCAATTGTCTGGCCGCTAAGCACCTCGATTGACGTGTGGGGTCACGGATAAAGGCGGATAGACGCAGATGAAGGAACCGATCGCATACAGGTCAACACATTAACGGCGCCTTCGAACACGCTCGGCTGCGCTCTTCTTGGAAAGGGTTGCGAAGAACCTTTGGCAAGGCCCGCCTCGACATCAAACACGATCGTCGGGACAATAAACCCTTTCATCCGCGTTTATCTGCTCTGGCGCGGTCTAATGGCCCTCGTGAACCGTCACCCAACGCAAGGAGGTAGGCGATGCGTCGTCCGCAATTCACGATCCGGGCACTCCTGGTCCTCATGCTCGTTGTGGCCGCGTTCTTTGGCGGGATCAAGTTTGAGCGCGAGCAGCGCATCCGAGAGGAGCAGGCATCGCGAGCGCTAGTCGCCGCGCCTTCATCAGGATTCTCGGTCCGCGTGGTCAAGCAAAAAGATGGGACGTTCGTGCGGACGATTTCCCCCGCCGGCTCCCAGAACGTTATCGTTGGCAGCAACAGCGCTCCTGGCTTTGACCCCCAGAAACAGGCCGCGAACCAACCGACCGACTCCGCGCCTACCGGGCCTTAACTTGCGGTGCAAAGCCCGCCAGCACCGGTTTCCTCATCCTTCGCGTCATTTAGGGAGCGCTACGGGCGGCTTGCCCCGCCGACGCTATGATCGGGGGAATGGCGAAGACCAAGATCCAATTCAGCACCAAGGCGCTCCTCGGCATCGTGTCGTACATCGCCGTGGCTCTGGCGTGCTTGCGAACCCTATTTGAGCCAGTGGGATTGCCGCCCCTGGACATTGTTCGTGTTGTGGCTGCCGTTTGCATCGGCTGTGGCTGCTGCTTCGGCATATCTGGAATCGTCGTTGGCTGGCCGATCCGCGGCTTCATTTTTGGACTGCTCGTTGGCGCCGCGTTCATCTTCGTGTTTTTTATGTCCGCGCTGCCAGGTTGGATGCCATAGCCTGCCACGCCCCCTCCAGCCGTTGTATGTTACGGGGCATGGAACAGAACCCGTACAAGGCGCCGGCTGAAGGGGCTTCTTCGCAGCGGCCAAAACCGCGTAATGTCGCGCTTTGGGTGGTAACGCTGGCTATCGGCGCCTTCTTCTGGATCGGCAGCACTTTCGTGATGATGGCTGCGGTTCTTGGCATCGACCCTCCGCGCCCGGAACACTTTATGGTTGCATGGGGATGGATGGCCACCGAATGGATAGTCGGAGGAGCATTCACTCTGCTGGCCGCAATCAAGCTCCGACGCCGAAACGCTGCCTAGAATACCGGCGTCAAAGCGGGCAGGGGAAAGATGTCTTTTCTGACGCTTGGCCAATTGGCGTCACGGCAGGGGCCAGAGGTTAACGTAGCGGTCTAGCATCGAATGAAATGGTTCCGGCAGGCGGTCCAGCGGCTTATAGACCACTTGCAGGAAATCCATCCAATCGGGGGAACCAAGAGAGCGGTACATGAGGTTCGCTGGCGGGAGGCTGAGCGGATAAAGCAGCGCGACCAGCAGCAGCAACAGAACAGCAGCGGCCGGTCCCCAGCGGTGACTTGCTTGTCGGTCTCCCATGGCCGGCATTCTTGGCCAGGGGTATCTTCGGTGTCAATCGCAGTGGCCGTCACAACGCCCTTCGGTTTTTGGCCCGGAGCACGGAACAGGTTACGATACGCCCATGAGCCGCCCATGAGCCGACGGTTTCAGTTCAGCTTGAGGGCGTTGCTGGTGGCGATGCTCGCGGTCGCCATCTTTTTCGGTGGCGTCTACGTCGGCCGCAGAACGCACGAGATTGAAAGCCAACAAGCCTTCGCCAAGCGGACCGCAGAACTGAGGCGGCTAAGTGACGAAGCCGATCGGAGCCGTCGCCAGCTAAAGGCGGAGCAAAAGCGTCTAGCGCGCCAGAAAAAGTAGCCCATGCCTCGCCCGCAATTCACCCTCCGAGCGTTGCTGGTGGCCATGCTGGTCGTGGGCGCGTGGTGCGCAGTCTGCCGGGGCGTCCTCTCCGCAGTTCCCAATATCCTATCCTCCGCGGGCTGGCCGTGGTGGCACTCCTCTCGGCGACCGCTGGCGTCGGCTGCTGGGGATATGCGGCATGGATGATCATCGGCCAAGACTGGGAACGTGTGGTTCAGTTTGGGTGGACGATGGTCGGCGTCGTGCTGCTCGTGGGCGCCTCGTGCGCCGTTTCGTGGTTGCACTTGGCGGCCTGGGCCGGCTAAACGCCCAGACTCTGGTCGCGCGACGACCACCCCAGATTCTTCACCACACTAGTCACCCACCACCGGGCCAGATTTGCCTTGCTGCCGGGTGCTTGGGCAACCTATAATTTGGGGTTTAAGCGGCCAAGCGGGGCGGCCCGTTTTTGAACTTTACACGGAGAATGCGACAGTGGCGCTCGGCAAATATCTGTTCACCAGCGAATCGGTGAGCATGGGTCATCCCGACAAATTGGCCGACCAGATTTCCGACGGCGTGCTCGACGCCCTCGTGGCTCAAGACCCCTTCAGCCGCGTGGCCTGCGAAACGATGGTCACCACCGGCGTGGCCGTCGTGGCGGGCGAGATCACGACCCGTGCCGTTGTCGACTATGCCGACGTCGTCCGCCGCGTGATTCGCGAAGTGGGCTACACCGACGATCACATGGGCATTTGCGCCGACACCTGCGCCGTGATGGTCATGCTCGGCAAGCAGAGCCCCGACATTGCCCAGGGGGTGAACGAAGACGCGGCCGCCGGCAAGGACATCGGAGCGGGCGACCAGGGCCTGATGTTTGGCTACGCCTGCAACGACACGCCAGAACTCATGCCGCTGCCCATCGCGCTGGCTCACCGCATCACCAACGCCCTGACCGCCGCGCGGCGCAACGGCGACATCCGCTGGCTGCGGCCCGACAGCAAGAGCCAGGTGACGGTCGAGTACGAAGGCAGCCGGCCGGTGCGGATCGACACCGTGGTGGTCTCGACCCAGCACGCTCCGGAGGTCAGCCACGATGAAATCCGCCGCACGGTCATCAACCAGGTGATCAAGCCCCTGCTGCCGGCCGATTTGGTTTCGGGCAACATCACTTACCACATCAATCCCACGGGCCGCTTCGTGGTGGGCGGACCGCACGGCGACTGCGGATTGACCGGCCGCAAGATCATCGTCGACACCTACGGCGGCTGGGGCCGTCACGGCGGCGGCGCCTTCAGCGGCAAAGACCCGACCAAGGTCGATCGCAGCGCGGCTTACATGGCGCGGCACATCGCCAAGAACATCGTGGCCGCCGAATTGGCCGACCGTTGCGAGGTGCAGCTCGCTTACGCCATCGGCGTGTCGGAGCCCGTCAGCGTACACATCGACACCGACGGCACCGGCAAGCTCAGCGACAGCCGGATTTGCGAGCTGGTGCGGGAAGTCTATTCCCTCACTCCCAGCGGCATCATCAAGTACCTCGACTTGCGGCGGCCTATCTACCAGTTGACGGCGGCGGGCGGCCACTTCGGCCGCAGCGAGCCGGAGTTCACCTGGGAAAGCACCGACCGGGCAAGCCAACTGCTCGACGCCGCCGGCATCGCGGCCGCCGCGGGCTAAGCCGCCGGGTGAAGAGCCCAACCAGAGCTTAAACGCGGGCGCGGCCGGAAACCGGAGCGATCGATTGTCCTACGCACTGGCCAGCCGCGACCGAGACGTGCGGGTTGCGCTGGTGCTGGCTCGTGCAGCAGCCGCGATGGTTCTCGGCTGGCTGCTCCTGGCGGGCGGTCTGGTGGCGGCGCGCCGTCTGACTGACGCAACCAGAGCGCCCTCCGCGGGCGAGCTTGTCGCGGCGGCGCTCGGGCTGGCGGCCGTCTCCTGGGGAGCACGCGCGCTTTGGACTTGCGGAAAAGCTCAGCCCGGGCCGAGCTGGCGGCGCGTGCTGCCGCTCGCCGCCACATCGTCATCGGCGCTCCTCTGGGGTTTATCGTTAACCAGGGGCGTGGGATCGCCGGCGGCCGTGGCGTTCTTCTGGCTGCTTGTTGCCGGCGAAGAGGGGTGGGCGCTGTGGGCATTCACTGGGCACAGAAAATCGCCGGCAGCGTCCGGCCCAGACCGCACGGCGCGACAGAATCTTGTGCTGCAGCAATACACCCGGTTGTTGACAGCCGAGGGAGAGGAAATCGTCCGCGGCTCGCTGTTGGTAATCGTCGACCGCGGCAGCCGAATGTCAGCCGGCCACGTGGCGTTTTGCCCCCCTTTGGCCCAGCGGCCTGAGCTGGAACTGCAGCCGGAATCGACGACAAAGGCTACACTCAAGGTAAGCCAGCTTTATCCGCACGGCGCACGGATTGAAGTTCGGCTGCCGCAGACGGCCCAGACCGACACGACCGTGCCGGTGCGATTCGTCGCCCGCGCCCGGCCGGTTGCGGCACGGTTGACCGAGCGTTCCCCGGACTGATTCCTTCGAGTTTTGAGCAATGGCCCGCTGGCCCTACACGCGCTGGACCTGGGTTTTCACCTACGGCGCCATCTTTGTCCTGTTTCCGCTGTTGTGCCTGCTGGCGTACCGCTGGGTCCGCGGCGGGTAGTCGCAAAAGACGCTCGGCTTTCGGGGGAGCAGCGGCCGGTTCCCGCTAACCCGATTCGCCACCACAACTGACCACCTGGTCGATCGTGATTTGCAGAGAGCGGATCTTGTTGCGCAGGCTGCCCCGCGTGATGCCGAGCATTTTGGCCGCCCGCGACTGGTTGCCCCCGGTGTGGTTCAGCACGCGCGTGAACAAGTATTTTTCGAGCTGGGCGAGCGAGCTGGCGTAGAGATCGACCGAGCCGCCTTCGAGCGACTCATCGATAAAGTGTTCGAGTTGTTTCAGCCCGCGCGGCCGCGGGCCGGCAGTTGCGTGCACGGGCGGCTTGCGGTTCCGCCGCACCTCGTCGGGCAGGTTGTCGGCCACGATCACACGGCCGGTGGCCTGCAAGAGCGACTGCTTGACCGCGCTTTGCAGTTCGCGGACGTTGCCCGGCCAGGAATATTTCGTGAGCACGTCCAGGGCGTCGGCGGCGATCCCGTCGACGTCCTTATTCAGGCTCTGGCTGAAGCGGGCCATGAAGTGCTCCAGCAAGTTGAGCAGGTCGTCGCCCCGTTCGCGCAAGGAGGGAAGCTTGATCGTGTAGCCGTTGAGCCGGTAGTAGAGGTCGGCCCGGAACTCGCCTTTCTCGACCATGGCTTCCAGTTCGCGGTTGGTGGCCGCCAGCACCCGCACGTCGGTCTCGATCGTCTCGCTGCCGCCCACCCGCTCGAACTTTTGTTCCTGCAAGAGCCGCAGCAGCTTGCTCTGCACCAGCGGCGTCATGTCGCCGATTTCGTCCAGAAACAGCGTGCCCCCCGTGCATTGCTCGAACCGGCCGATCCGCTTGTTCTCCGCCCCGGTGAAGGAGCCTTTTTCGTGGCCGAACAGCTCGCTTTCCAGCAGCGTTTCGGGCACGGCCGCGATGTTGATCGCCAGAAAGCGGGCGGCGGCGCGCGGGCTGTGGTGGTAGAGGGCCCTCGCCACGAGTTCCTTTCCCGTGCCGCTTTCGCCTCGGATGAGCACCGTCACGTCGTGCGGCGCCACGCGGCCGATGGCCTTATACACTTCCTGCATGGCCGGGCAGCGGCCGATGAAAACGTCGGCCGAGTCGGCGGCAAGAAGCTCCGCCGGCTCGCTCATCTGAACCGGCACGTGCATGGAGCGGCCGATCTCGACGGCCCGCTCGACCAAGGCCCGCACCTGAACGTAGTCCAGCGGCTTGAGCAGGTAGTCGTAGGCGCCGAGCTTCATCGCCTCGATGGCCGTATCGCTCGTGCCGCCCGAGGTGATGAAAATCACCGGCACCTTCGGGTCGTGCCGGTAAATCTGTTCGATCGTTTCCAGGCCCGACTGATCGGGCAGCATGATGTCGAGAATCACCACGTCGGGCCTGGACTCGACGAGCGCCGCCAGGCCTTGGGCCGACGTGTTGGCCGTAATCAGCAGCACGTCGGAGTCCTGGAACACCTGCTTGAAGACGTGCAGCACCGACCGGTCGTCGTCGATGACCAACACGCAAGGCGCAGACGTTTTCCTGGAGTGCATAGCGCATTTCGGAGACGACGCGGGAAAAAACCCGGCCCCGCTGAGGCGTCTCGCAAGAACGTGACGTTGAGCAAAGAATGGCCCCAAACGCCTTCGTAGGCACGCGGGGGCTCACACGGCCGCCTCAAAAAAAGACAGGTGCAGTCTAGGAGCGACCGGAGGGACTGTCAACAAAGGTGTGAAGTGGGTAGTGCTTCCCTTTGGCGCGAGTGTCAGGAAAAAAGCGACTTTGCGCCGTATGATGGAGCGTCTCAAACCGGAAGTGGTAGACTAACCACCATGAGCTGCCCCATGAGCCGACGGTTTCAGTTCAGCTTGCTTCACGTCTTCAAGCTGACTTTCTTCGTCGCCTTGACGTTCGGTTGCTTCCGACTCTGCGCCGAAGCAACCACGCCGATTGGGAAGGTAGTCTGGTTTGCGTCTGGTTTCGCGGCCGCGTGGTCTGTCCTTGGCGCTCTTCGCGGCCGCGCCGCGTTTGGGGCCGTTCTCGGCTTCCTCGTCATGGCCTTGATTGCGACAGTGATCGTAGTTGAGATCGGCATTGGCATATTGTTGTGGGGCACATAGAGCTTCGACGATGCCCCGCCCACAGTTCACCCTCAGGGCATTGCTGGTGGCCATGCTGGTTGTGGCGGCGTTCTTGGGTGGGATGGCAGCTCAGGCACGACTCGACCGACCGCAGATCGAGCGGATTCGAGATTGCGCCTACGGGCCGGTGACCGAGGAAATTCTAATCACGCCAGACGGCAAGCGATGGACTCGATCTATTGTGGGCGAAGAAGGAGACGAGTAACACTGCCCGCTTTTCGGGCACATGGAAGCACTACTGTGAAGCGAGTAGTGATGCCTTTTGCCCCGTCAAAAGAGCTCACTACCCAGACGCGAGTGGACTCAAGCGGTTCCGGCACCGGATGCGGTGACTTTGTCGGTGCTTCCAGGTAAATTACCGTGGCTGGATATCTTGCCGGCTCGCCAGGAGGATGTTGATGTCGAGAAATCGAACGCGATGGTTGGTGCTGGTCTCTCCCTTGTTGCTGGTGGCCGCCATGGACACGCTTGCCGACGACACGGAATCTGCGCCCGCGCTGAAGACGTTTCGCGACGAGTTTGTTTCCGTCTCTCCGGGCGAGGCGAAGTTCGCCGCGGAGTTTACGATGGGAGCGGACGGTGCGCCCGCTGCCGAAGGTCCGGCACATCGCGTCACCCTCAAACGGCCGTTTCAAATCGCCCGCTACGAAGTGACCCAGGACCTGTGGCAGGCCGTGATGGGCGAAAACCCCAGCCGCTGGAAAGGAAAGCGTAACTCCGTCGAGATGATCTCGTATGACGATGCGCTGGAATTCTGCCGCCGGGCGACCGAACGGATGCGGCGGGCCGGGCTGATCGGCGACGGCGATGTCATCCGGCTACCGTCGGAAGCCGAGTGGGAGTACGCAGCCCGCGCCGGCACGACCAGCCGTTATTCGTTTGGCGACGACGCGGAGAAGTTGGGAGACTACGCCTGGTATCACGGCAACGCTGCCGGCAACGATCCGCCAGTGGGCGCGAAGAAGCCGAACGCCTGGAAGTTGTACGACGTTCACGGTTATCTCTGGGAATGGTGTGCCGACCGTTGGCACGACGATTTTCGCGGTGCGCCGGGCGACGGCTCAACCTGGAACGGCGGCGACGACGCCCGGCGCGTGTTGCGCGGCGGGAGCTGGAAAGACCCGGCCGAGCGGCTGACAAGCACCTCGCGGCGAGCCGCGGAGCCGGCGCTGCGCGACGATGCCGTCGGACTGCGTCCGGTGCTGGCTCGCGAAGCGACCGATTGATGGTTGCGGGGGCAATTCGTGCTCGCCGCGGATGGGTGGCGAAACGTCTTGCCGCCGTCATGCGGGTGCCCTGTCGTCTCTTTGGGGGCGCCGACGCCGCGTGGGCCAAGACGAAATCGACTTCAGCGCGCGGGCATCTTGGATGAGAGAACCGGTCATGTTGCGGTTGCTTACCACGATGGCGGCCGGCCGCAACCGGCCCCTTCCGGGTCGTCCGCCCCGCATCACGACGCTGGCGTGTTGCGTCGCCGGCGCGGTCGTTTTGCAACTCACGCCGGCGCGGTTGCTCGGCGCCGAACGGACCGAACGCCCCAACGTTGTCGTCATCATGGCCGACGACCAAGGGTCGATCGACGCCGGGTGTTACGGGGCAGAAGATCTGGCGACTCCGGCCATCGACGCTTTAGCGCGGCGGGGAGTGCGACTGACACAGTTCTACTCGGCGGCCCCGGTTTGCTCGCCGTCGCGCGCGGGGTTGCTGACCGGGCGGTATCCCCTACGCGCCGGATTGCCCGACAACGCCGGGTCGCAACGGGGCGAGCACGGCATGCCCGGCGAGCAGGTGACGATCGCCGAAATGCTCAAGGCCGACGGATACGCGACCGCCCACGTCGGCAAATGGCATCTCGGCTACACGCCCGACATGATGCCCAACCGCCAGGGCTTCGGCCACTCGTTCGGCCACATGGGAGGCTGCATCGACAACTACTCGCACTTTTTCTACTGGAGCGGGCCGAACGTGCACGACCTGTACCGCAACGGCCGCGAAGTGCATTATCCCGGCCGGTTTTTCGGCGACCTGATGGTGGAAGAAGCGACCCGCTTCATCGAGCAGCATCGCGAACACCCGTTCTTCCTCTACTTTGCCCTCAACATGCCGCATTACCCCTATCAGGGCGATCCGAAGTGGCTGGAGCACTACAAAGACCTGCCCTACCCGCGGAACCTGTACGCCGCGTTCGTCTCGACGTTCGACGAGCGGGTGGGGGCGCTCGTCAAAAAAGTGGACGACTTCGGCCTGCGCGAGAAGACGCTGATCGTTTACCAGTCGGACAACGGACATTCGACCGAAGAACGGGCCCACTTCGGAGGCGGCAGCGCGGGAATCTACCGCGGCGCCAAGTTCAGCCTGTTCGAGGGAGGAATGCGGTCGCCGGCGATCATTTCGTGGCCCGGCCATTTGCCGGAAGGAGAGGTCCGCGATCAGCTCGCGCACTCCTGCGACTGGATGCCGACGATCGCCGAGTTGACCGGCGCCGAGTTGCTCAACGAGGACATCGACGGTTTGAGCATCGTGCGGGTGGTCCGCTCCGCCACGGCCCCGTCGCCGCATAAGGTGCTGCACTGGCACGTGGGCGGTGGCCAAAACGCTCAATGGGCCACGCGCGAAGGCGACTGGAAGCTGATCGGCAACGTCCAGGACACCTCCGGCCGGCCGTTGAGCGACGAAGACAAGAAACTTTTTCTCTCGAACCTGGCGACCGACGTCTCGGAGACGCGCAACCTGGCGAACGACCACCCCGACGTCGTCGCGCGGCTGAAGAAGCGGCACGACGACTGGTTCACCGCGCAACAGGCGCCGCTAAAGCAGCGGCCGTCGCAGGACACGAAGGGGAACGAGCAGTGACGCAGGAAATCGACGATTCTGTTGGTCGGTGCCGGGGGGAAGGGCGATTCGAGAAACTTCTATTTTTCGTAAGAATTGAGTATACTCGTCGTTTCTAACAAGCTATTGGGGTTATATGGACGGGCAACCCTTTCCATCACTCGGGTTGCGCGATCCGGCGCAGAACACCGGACCAAGATCGAAGGCCCTATCTCGGTTTGTTCTACTAAAGTTATTGAGGAATTCGCGATGTTAAACCGTTCGACTGTAGCCTCGATGGCTTTCGTAGCCGTGGGCGCCGTCCTTGGCTGGGCGGCCGCTGCCGGCGACCTTAATCTGTTGCGCCCGGCCCTGGCGTCGCCTCGAGTCGCGCCATCTCTGGACCCGACCGGCGACACATCCCCGCAGCCGTGCTCGGTCGCCGGAGCCGGTCTCCCAACCGCGCTCGTTGCCTTTAACCAGAAGGCTTCGGCTAACGCGCAAAGGACGGGCAAAAAGCCGAACATCCTGATCATCTGGGGTGACGATATCGGGGTGCATAACATCTCGGCATACAACCACGGGATCATGGGCTACCAGACCCCGAACATCGACCGCCTGGCCCGTGAGGGGGCGCTGTTCACTGACGCCTACGGCGAGCAGTCCTGCACCGCCGGCCGGGCGGCATTCATCCTTGGCCAGCACCCGTTCCGCACCGGCCTGTTGACCATCGGCATGCCCGGCAGCGAGCACGGTATCCCGGATTTCGCCCCGACCATTGCCGACCTGCTCAAGAACCACGGCTATATGACGGCCCAATACGGCAAGAACCACCTCGGCGACCGGGACAAGCACTTGCCGACCGCCCACGGGTTCGACGAGTTCTTCGGTAACCTCTACCACCTGAATGCCGAGGAGGAACCGGAAACTTACTACTACCCCAAAGACCCTGCGTTCAAGAAGAAGTACGGGCCGCGCGGCGTCATCAAGTCGAAAGCCGGCGGCGCGATTGAGGACACCGGTCCACTCAACCGCAAGCGGATGGAGACGATCGACGAGGAGTTCCTGACGGCGGGCCTCGACTTCCTCGACCGGGCCAAGAAGGCCGACAAGCCGTTCTTCCTCTGGTTCAACAGCACCCGCATGCACGTCTGGACCCACCTCAAGAAGGAGAGCGACGGGAAGACCGGCATCGGCCTGTATCCGGACGGCATGGTCGAGCACGATGGTCACGTCGGCCAACTTCTCAAGAAACTCGACGACCTCGGGTTGTCAGACAACACCATCGTGATGTACTCGACTGACAACGGGGCGGAGACGGCCTCCTGGCCGGACGGCGGCATCACGCCCTTCCACGGCGAGAAAGGGACGAACTGGGAGGGAGGCCACCGTATCCCGCTGCTCGTTCGCTGGCCGGGCGTGCTTAAGCCAGGCAGCAAGATCAACGATGCCATCGCCCACAACGACTGGATGCCGACCCTGCTCGCAGCCGCGGGCGAGCCGGACGTGAAAGAGAAACTGCTCCAAAGTCACAAGGCCAACGGCAAGGAGTGGAAGGTCAAGCTCGACGGCTACAACTGGTTGCCGTTCTTCCAGGGCAAGGAGGCGAAGAGCCCGCGGAGCGAGTATTTCTACTTCGGACAGGCGGGCGACCTGAACGCGGTCCGCTACCGCGACTGGAAGGTGCACTTCGCCACCTTTCAGGGCAACATCGCGACGGGCGTCCGCGAGCAGCCCAATTGGCCGCTCATCATCAACCTCAAGGCCGACCCATACGAAATAATGTGGAAACACGGCGAAATGGGTTACCTGCGTTGGTACGGCGACAACCTCTGGCTGTTCGTGCCGGCGCAAGAAGTCATCAAAGGGTTCTTTGCCGACTACGACAAATATCCGCGACAGGAGGGGAGCAGCCTGAGCGCCGCCGGGATCAACTACAACACGCTCAAGGTCGCGGAGTTGCTCAAGAGGCTTGAGACGATCTCGCCGCCAAGGAACTGAGGCGTTCTGCCGGATTGGCGGTCGGCGCTTTTGGCTGGCCGCCACATGCTCCAGGGAGTATCCACCGTGGCAACACCCACCGACCAGGGGCAGCCCGCCGTGGCGAGACGGGTTCCCACGCCCGCGGCCGGCCAAAAGCGCCGACATCGGCGCTGGGCAGCGCACCTCGGTCTCTGCGTGGCCGCCTTTGGCGCCGCCTACGGCCTGACCGCGATCCTCAACCGTCCTGCCGCCCCCCCTCCCGGCATGGTGCGGATCCCCGGCGGCGAGTTTGTCATGGGGGCGAACGGCGAGACGCGGCAGAGGAATGAACTCCCAGCGCACATGGTTCGGGTCGATGGTTTCTACATGGATGAGACGGAGGTCACGAACGCGCAGTTTCGGGCGTTTGTCGAGGCGACGGGTCACGTGACCACGGCCGAGAAGCCCGTAGATTGGGAGGAACTCAGAAAGCAGTGCCCGCCCGGCACCTCGCGGCCCCCGGACGAGTTGCTCGTTCCCGGATCACTGGTGTTCACGCCTCCGAAAACGGCCGTGCCGCTGGACGACATGACTCGCTGGTGGACGTGGACGCCCGGCGCGTGCTGGAAACACCCCGAGGGGCCGGGCAGCGATCTCGCGGGTCGCGACAGCCACCCCGTGGTCCACGTTTCCTGGGACGACGCCACAACCTACGCCAGGTGGGCCGGCAAGCGGCTGCCGACCGAGGCGGAATGGGAGTTCGCGGCACGTGGCGGGCTGGACCAGAAGCGGTTTCCGTGGGGCGACCAGCCGCCGAACGAGGCCGAGGGCTTCCAGGCGAACATCTGGCAGGGCGGTTTCCCGCATGACAACACACGGACAGACGGCTGGGAGCGGACGGCCCCCGTCAAGAGCTTCCCGCCGAACGGCTACGGCCTATACGACATGGCGGGCAATGTCTGGGAGTGGTGTTCCGACTGGTATCGGGCCGACGCCTACGTCGGCCGCACCGGCGTGATCCTGAACCCGAAGGGACCGGAGACCTTTTGGGATCCGAACGAACCGCTCGTCCCCAAGCGCGTAACCCGCGGCGGGTCGTTCCTCTGTCACGTCACCTACTGCGAGAGTTACCGCCCCGCCGCACGCCGCGGGACCGGCGTCGACACCGGGATGTCGCACACCGGATTCCGGTGCGTGAAGGACGCGAGCACCGATACGAGCGGGAGAAGCCTGGCGGAATCCGTCGTCGCTGCGAATTCGTCCGGGGGCGACGGGGCCATCGAGCCGCGTGGGGCTCGATGAGACAGAAGCCGATGGGCCGCCTCCTGCATTCGAGCAGCAGTCTGCGGGCACCACAGATTCGTCGTGACGACAGCCCAGCGAACGGATGAGGCCGCCGCGACGTCGGCACAGTTTGCCCAGTCCGTGCCGGATGACTCGGTAATGTTTGCCTGACCCGGACTCCGGCTCAGTCCTGCCGATTGGTCACGACAATTCCGTCTTTGCGGGTTGTGTCGCGCCGTTTCGGTATTTTCCTTACCACTCGCATTTCCGGCCGATCCGATATGCCAGAGAGACTCGCGTTTTTCGGAGGATTCGGTCAGTGTGCAGATCGAATAGGGCGTTCGCGCTGGTTCTCTGCGTGGCAGCGCTCGGGCGTGTCGGCGAGGTGCGCGCCCAGGGATTCGGTACCGATCTGCAAAATGTCGTGGCACCGGCTAGCGGCGGCATGGCTGGCGTCAGCGTTGCCCGACCTCAAGACGTGCCCTCGGCGATCTTCGGAAACTCAGCCTCGCTGACCCAATTCGCCGGGACACAGATGACCTTCGGCGGAGCCTGGATCGAAGGCTATCCGACCATTTCCAATGACGGCTCGCTCAATGGCGGAACACCGTTCAGCGTTACTTCGCGCGCCCAAGGACTCGTCGCTCCTGAGATCGGTCTGACGCAGAACTTCAAGATCGGGGGAAGATCGGCCACCTTCGGCCTGGGACTGGGCAGCTTGAGCGGGGCGTCGGCCGAGTACCGCGGCAGGGCTCCGGGCACGATCCTGAATAACTTTAGCAGCCAGTACATCGTGCTCGGTGTGAACGCGGGAATAGGCGTGGCGATCACCGACCGACTTTCCGTGGGAGCATCCGCAACGCTCGGCACGGCCTTCGAGCAACTTGGCTTCGTCGGACCGATCGTCGGCTCCGCCATGGTGACAGCTTACGGCCTGCGCGGAAGCGTTGGGCTGAACTACAACCTCAACGACCGCAATACGCTAGGCGCGTATTGGCAGTCGCCCATGACTTTCCAGTTTCCGAATGCCATTCGCTTCCTGGGAGCGTACAACGATCTGCGAATCCAGCAGCCCGACACGGTTGGTCTGGGCTGGGCCAATCGCAGTTTGATGGATGGCAACCTGCTGCTGGCCACCGACGTCTACTTCAAAAACTGGTCCAGCGCGGAGCTCTGGCAAGACGTGCTCGTCAACCAGTGGGTGGCATCCGTCGCCGCGCAATATACGCGCAATCTTTGGAAGTTCCGAATCGGCTACGCGTACAACACAAATCCGATCAAAAAAAATGTCGGTCCGAATCTCGACGGTTTCCCGATCCTGCAACAGAACGTGCAAATCTTCCAGGCGGGGAGTGCACCCTTCGTTTATCAAAATCGGCTAACTCTCGGCATCGGCCGTCAAGGGTTCTTAGTTCCAAACCTCGATCTCGACATGTTTCTCGGGGGGGTCTTCAAGGGCTCCCAGAATTTTGGGCCCGACACGAGCGCCTCGCTAGCCTTGTATTACGCGGGCCTGGGCCTCACCTATCGATTCGGCAGTGGCTCTCCCCGGCCCAGCGGCCTTGGCACGGAGTGTTCTAACTGCCGGGGACGTTGACCCGGAGGCCCAAAAGCGTTGCCGCGAACGTGGCCCCTCGATCGTCGCCACGGACAAACGTGGCACTCTCCTCGGGAGGATTACGACGATCGTGTTTGGCCTGGGCGGTTATGACGATTAGTGGAAATTAACGTGTTTATCTGTTTTTTCTGTTGCCGCCAGAGGGCGCAACCGATGACAACCGTGAGGGTCGTGCCCTGACGATTGGCACCTCGCGGTTGGGCGGTTCGTCCGGAAGCTTCTAGATGTGCGCAACCTACAGATCCGGAAGGAAGGTGCTCGCGAGCCGGCCCCAGGCATCAACGTCGATAAGCCCGGACGCCCGGCCAATAAGCCCGGACGCCCATATCGGTGGGCGTTAAACGCCCGGTGGCTCTACGTCTGGGTCGCCCTTGCGCTCACTCTTTTCTTGCCAGCCGGCGACGTTCACGCCCAGTCGCCAGGGGCGACACCCGCGACAACGCAAGCAACGATCAGTCGACTCGAAGCGTCGCTCAAGTCGGTCGCGGCCGAAAACCGTCGCCTTGCCGAAAGGGTTCGCCAACTGGAACAGCGGAGTGCGCGTGCGCAGACCGTCGCCGCACCCGCCTTTCCGCGACAAACGCCCGGTACACGACCGAGTGGCGCAGAATCTTTTTCCGTAATCAACAACTCTGCTCCCGCGACGCAGAGTTCCTACGGTTCGTTTGCTCCCCCGCAAGCCGGCTTGAACAGCACTGGCGACCAGTTCAGAGTGACCTACGACAACGGATTCGCCATCCTACCGAAGAACCCCGACGACACCCCTTTCTCGCTGAAGGTCAATGGTCAGGATGAATTCCGATATACCGGGTTCTCCCGCGGTGCGGCGTTCTGGACCGACAGTGCTGGAAACCAGAATCCGATTAGCAACAGCAGTAACTTGCAGATCCCGCGCGGACGTCTGATCTTCTCAGGGCGAGTGCTCTTACCCAACCTGACCTACCTGCTGAACATCGATTACAACACCGTCACCAGCAACCCGATCGGCTTTCGTGCTTACGAGTTGAGCTACCGCTTCAGCCGCGCAATTGCCTTGAGCGTGGGCCAGAGCAAAGTGCCCGGATCTCGCGAATGGCTCGAAAGTGCCTTTGCTCCCTTGGAGGGGCCCGATCGTACGATGGCGACCACTTTCTTTCGTCCCAGTCTGAGCCAAGGAATCTGGCTCACGGGGGAACCGCTCGATCGGTTGTACTATCAGGCGATGATGTCGAACGGTTTCAACACGCTCAATCTGACTCCCACTCAGTTCACCCATCACCTTTGCTGGTCTGGTTCCGTCTGGTGGGAGCCTTGGGGTAGTTTCGGTCGAGGCTACGCGGACTGGGAGGCCCACGAAACGCCGGTCGTACGCGTGGGAAGCAGTTATACGTTTGCTCTCGGCCAGGGAAGCCAGTCCGCCAGCGACGCGGTTGAGAACTCGTCGATCCGACTATCCGACGGCACGTTGATCACGCAACCCGGGGCGTTTGCGCCAGGGGTTACGCTCCAATCGTACGACATCTCTCTGGCGGCGATCGACCTGGCTTTCAAGTATCGGGGATGGAGTCTGTCGACCGAGTGGTACGCTCAGGAGCTCTCCTCGCTGAAAGGTAACGGACCGCTGCCCATCCGTTCGACGCAGGCCTACGGCGGCTTTGTGCAAGGCGGTTACTTCATCATTCCCCAAAGGGTCGAACTGTATTCGCGCGCGTCGTTTGTTACGGGGCACTACGGATCCGGCTCAGAAACCGCGGGGGGACTCAACTGGTTTCCCCTCCCAGGCAGAAGCAACCTCCGGTTCACGTTCGACACGGCGTGGCTAGACCGATCGCCGGCCGACCAGAACCGTACCGGCTTCGTCGCGGGTCAGACAGGTGTGCTGATCCGCACGCAAATCACTGCCGTGTATTGAAATGGGGCAAATTGTTGCAAAGAAAGCAGCCATGCTTTGCCAGGCAGGGACTCTCCGGATTCTGCCGATATAAACCTAGGATCTGTATCTGACTGGCTCCGGGCGACGGTTGGCCCAACATGTTCCGCGTCGAGCACCTACCGGTAAGGTTTATGCAGACGCCAAGCGCGCGCCTCGCTGCGGTTGTGCAGTTCGTGTTGTTCGCAGGGTTATTGCCAACCTGGCACCAGGCAGCGGCGCAAGAGCGTCCGTCTGCACGCGCCACGAGCCCCGTCGAGGACGGATCAGTTTCCGCGTCGACACCGACTCCAGAGCCTTCGGACGAGGACCCGAGCGTCGAGCTTCTGGACGAGGATACAAATCACGATTTCTCGAACCGCCGCGCACCGACGGGGGCCCAATTCGGTCTGCGGTCTTCCCTGCAAGACTCTGGCGTGACGTTCTTGAACAGGGAGACGCAGTTTGGTTTCGGTGTTGCCGGCGGGGTTAACCAGCCCGTGCCGGCCCAGCTCGGCCAGGGGAACACGTTCAAGTACACGGGGCGCGGCGAGCACGACGCGATCTTCAACCTGGAGAAGTTGGTCGGTCTGCCCAAAGGAACGCTACTGGTCCGGCTGGAGAACTGGTACGGGGAATATGGGAACGTATCGCTCCGCACCGGGTCGTTTGCTCCGGCGGTTTTTCCCGCGATGCTTCCACCGAGTCCGAACGAACCGGGCATCCCGTTCCTCACCAATTTCTTGTGGACTCAGCCTCTGTCGGAGCGGCTGGTCGTCTTCGCTGGCAAGAAGGATGTGCTTGGCTCAAGCGACCAAGACATCTTTGCCGGAGGCGATGGCACCGACCAATTTGTCAACCAGGCGTTGATCGCGAATCCGGCGTTTTTGCTCGGGCTGCCCTACACCTCGTTTACAGCGGGCTTCGCGAGTCCGCGAAAGTGGGGAGGGTTCCGCGGGTTCATCTACGATCCCACCGACCGCACCATGGACGTCTTTCGCTTGGATAACCTGTTCTCGAGGGGAATCATCGTCGGCGGCGAAATACGGTTGAAAACCAAGTTATTCAGGCGGCCGGGCCAGCACCACGTGGGAGGCATCTGGAAGCACGTTCCGCTGACCAATCTTGCATTCGCAGAACCCCCGCCCGGAGTGTACCCGGAACCGACCGTTCCCGGCTTTCCGACGATTCGCAATTCCTACACTCTCTACTATGGCTTCGATCAATACCTGGTGCAGTTTTCCGACAGCGACCGTGGCTGGGGCCTGTTCGGACGCGCCTCCATCAGCGACGGGAACCCGACCCCAATACAGTATTTCCTCAGTTGTGGCCTCGGGGGGTATAGTCCGTTCGCACCACAGCGCAACGATACGTTCGGCCTTGGCTGGTACTTCGTCGGCGCGAGCACGGAATTCGGCCCTCTCCCGCGAGCGCTTTTCGGTCCGAGAAACGGAACCGGCGTGGAGCTGTACTACAACTTTCAGATCAAGAGCTGGCTCAATATCACGCCGGACGTGCAGTTTATCCGGCCGGGGGCGGGCGCGATCGCCGAGAATGCATTCGTCTACGGCATCCGGGTCAACGCCAGATATTGACTCCGCCGGCGGCCGGGTTCGGCTCGCGGCGCACGTGTGACGAGCCGCGTGACCGCCGATCACAACGGCCGCGCTCGATCGCATCAAGCGAACCAGGATCATCCTCGACCGTTCGGGGCGTCAAACCCGCGCCGCCACCGCGTCTAAAAGTAGTCTTGGCTGGTGGGCTTGATGACCAGCTCGGGCACGTGGGCGCGGGGAGGAAGACAGGCGACCATCAGGACGGTGTCGGCGACATCTTCGGGCTTAAGAATGCGCGCCCGATGCTCGGCGCTGACCGGCTTGGGCCGGTGTTCGAGGATGGGCGTGTCGACCTCGCCGGGATAGATGTTCGTGATGCGGATGCCGTATTCCGCCTCCTCGCGCGACGCGGTGATGCCGGTGGCCGTCATGGCGAATTTTGAGGCGGTATAGCCGATGCCGCCCAGCAGGCTGGAGCGTTTGCCGGCGATCGACGAGATGTTGACGATGAGTCCGTCGCGACGCTCGCGCATCTGCGGCAGCACGGCCCGCAAGCAGTAGAAGGCGCCCGTGGCGTTGATGCGCATCATCAGGTCCCAGTCTTCGGGCGAGAGCTCGGCCAAGGTGCGGCGCAACACATTGACGCCCGCGCTGTTGACGACGATATCGAGCGGACCGAGCTGTTGGTTGGACCAGGCGACGAGGGCCTCGACGCTCTTCAAATCACCCACGTCGACGGTGTGATAGAGGAGCGGCGGGCTGCCCTGATAGCTGGCGGCCGCCTCGCGAAGCTTGTCTTCACGGCGGCCGGCGATCGCCACGCGGCACCCTTCTCTGGCCAACGCCACCGCGACGCCCAGCCCGATGCCCGTTGCCCCACCCGTTACCAGCGCCGTCTTACCGGAAAGTTTCATGGTTGATTGCCTCGTAATTAAGCCTGGAATGATTGATGTTGTTTTTTCTCTTCACCGCATCGTTTAACCGGTAGCCGCGTTATCGTCGCCTTTCGCGGAAGCGAAAGACGACCTCGGCATTGTTTTCAAGGAAAGCCTAGTGCGAGCCTCGTCCCTCCGGCCGATTCTCGATCAAGGCTGCCGGGTTGTCGAGCACCAGGTAGTGCCCATGATCGGCCGTCACGATCACGGCCGTTTGTTCCCAGCAATCGTTGCGCTCGGCCCACTGGGTGATCGCTTGAAAGGCGTCGTCGCCGCTCAGGACGGCCCCAATCGAGCTGTCGAGGTTGTCGTCGTGGTTGGCCCAGTCGACGTCGCCGGCCTCGACCATCAGCCAGAAGCCTCGTTCGTTGGTAGCGAGCACTTCCAGGGCGGCCCGCGTCATGTCGGCCAGCGTGGGATTCTCGGCCACGTCCGCATCGCTGTAGAACTCGGAGATCATCGCCACGCCGGGAGCCGGGTTATATTTGCCGTCCGCCGTGCGGAACGGCAAATGCCCCGTGCGCACCCCAAAAAAGCCCAACAGCCGGTGGTGCTCTTCGGCGGCCCGTTTGGCGGCCGCCTGCAGAAGCTCTCTGCCGTTCGATCCGCTCGTGCGTTGGGCGACCACGTACCGTCCGCCCTGATCGACATCGATCCGAACCAGGTCGTCTTTCGTCAGGTATCGATTGCCGGGCACAAAATCCTTTCCTTGGCCGTCGGGCAGCAGGCCCTCATGCCCCCAGCCGGCGCCGAGGAGCACGTCGACCCCCGGCAGGGGTTCGGCGCGATGCGCGACCGAGGGCAGACCGAGCATGTCTCGCGTGAGATCCTGATAGTCGTCGCGGGTGACGTTGTTGGCGTAGGCGGCGGCCGGCGTGGCGTGGCTGATCGGCACGCTGGTGACGACTCCCACGGCAAACCCCTGCGCCTGCAAGTCGTGGGCGAGGGGCACCGACTGCTGTCCGTTGGGGTCGACGTTGATCGCGTCGTTATACGTCTTAATGCCGCAGGTCATCGACGTGGCGCTCGCGGCCGAGTCGGTGACGGCCTGTTTCTGCTCGCGCAGCTCGCCCAGCAGGTAGGCCGGCTCTTCAGGCGGCGACCAGGGCGCGCTGCCGCCGCGGCGGAAATCGTATCCGCCGGGAACCGTGCCGCCCGGGTTGACGACCGTCTGCGCTTCGACGTCGAAGGTCGTCTTGTCGTTGTGCGGGCTGCTGACGAAGTAGCCGAAGTCGGTCTCCACGCCCCGGTAGTCTTGAAACGCCAGCCCGGTGCCGCGCCCCGTCTCGTAGGCCACGTCGCCGCGGGCGTAGACGGCCGCCGCCCGCGTCGTCTGCCAATCCATGCCGTCGAAGACGAAAAGCACGACGTACTTCTTGCCGGCGGCGATCGCCCGTTTCTGCAGGTGGTAGAGGTCGGTCTGGTCGAAGTATTCCGCCTGCGGGTTCAGCGTAGCCTCGGGGAGGCGGCCGTAGAGGGCCTCGATCTTCGCCCGGTCGCGGTAGACGCTGTTGCGTCCGCTGAACCCGTCCAGCGAAATGCCGAACGTGTAACAGGGAATCAAGCGATTCGAGTGTCGGGTCCAACCGGAGTAGCGGTTGCCGTTGATTCCCCAGTGGGCCCAGCCGGCCTTTCCCTTGGCCATGGCGTCGAGTTGCAGGCACCGCAGGTGGTCGCGTGCGTCGTCGGCGCAGTCGCGCGACACCTGAGCGCCGGCGGGAGCGGCGAGCGCCAGGGCGCAAACCGCGCCCAAAAACAAGCTGCGAGGCAAATTCAACATCCGTTCTCTCGGTTGGGTGCGCCGTTTCTGGCTCAACCTTAGCCACGCGCCGGGCTTCGGGCAACCGCCCGCCGAAGGGAGGCCGCAGAGGGAAACATCCCCCCGACTGGCAGCCAATCATTGCACGGGCCGTTTTCGCCCGATAGCCTGACTCTCGATCGGCGGAAAGAGGCGAAGTCGATCTTGCTGCCTGACACCCGAAACGCTGAAGCGGAAATGGTCGTCGACAAACTCGCCAACTGGCGTCGATACGCGATGTTGCACCCCGGCTTCGAGGCCGCCTTTCGCTGGTTGACCGAGGCGAGGCCCGCCGAGTTGCCGACCGGAAAACACGCGATCGACGGGGAGCGGTTGTACGTGCTCATCAACCCCGACCCCGGCCGCGGACGCGAGGGGGCGAAACTCGAGGCGCATCGCCGCTACATCGACATCCAGTTGACGCTGGCGGGAGACGAAGAGATCGGCTGGTCGCCGCTGGCCGAGTGCGGTCCGCCAGAAGCGGATTACTCGCCCGAACGCGACATCACGTTCTACCCCGCCCGCCCGCAAACCTGGCTGGCCATACCGCCGGGGACGTTCGCCATCTTCTACCCCGAAGACGCCCATGCCCCCTTGGCGGGCAAAGGCCCGATGTCGAAGGCCGTGATGAAGGTGGCGGTCGAGTGGTGAGCCCGCGGGATTCCGGTCAGGCGACCGGCGAAGGCGAGCCTGCGTCGAACATTCGTTGGCTGGTGGTTCTGGCCGTCACGATCACTTCGGTCCTCTTATATCTCGACCGAATCTGTATTTCGGAGGTGCTGAAATACGACGCGGCGAGGCGCGACCTGCATCTCGATGCCGATCAGATCGACTGGAGCTATAGCGCCTTTTTCATCGCGTATGCCCTGGCCCAGGTTCCGTCGGGTTGGTTTGCCGACCGTTTCGGCGTCCGCTCGCTGCTCACGTTTTACCTGTTGAGCTGGTCGCTGCTCACGGCGCTTTGCGGCCTGGCCGCCAGCTTTCCCGCCCTCTTCGTGCTGCGGCTGGGCATCGGCCTGGCGCAGGCGGGGGCCTACCCGACGAGCGGCAGTTTGTTGAGTCGATGGGTGCCGCTGAGCAGCCGGGGCGTCGCCAGCAGCGTCGTGGCCTTTGGCGGCCGGCTGGGCGCGGTGCTCTCGCCCAAGTTGACCACGGCCCTGATCGGCTCGCTCGGAAGCTGGCGGCCGGTCATGGCGTTGTACGGCGGCGCGGGCTGCCTGGCAGCCGCGGCTTATTGGGCGATCGTGCGCGATCGACCCGACGAGCACCCGGGCTGCAACGCGGCCGAGCGAGCGCTGATCGCCAAAGGGCGGCCGCCGAGCCGCGACCACGAAACGACAAGTCATGTGGCGCAAACCGCGGCCATGCTCGCGGGCCTGATTAAAAGCGGCGGCATGTGGCTGATGTGCCTGTCGCAGTTCACCACGAACGTCGGCTGGGCGTTCCTCATCACCTGGCTGCCGACTTACCTCACCAAGTCGCTGCAGGTCTCCGACGAAACGGGCGCCAGCATGACATCGGTCGTGCTCTTCACCGGCATGGGCGGGATGCTGGCCGGCGGCTACGTGACCGACTGGACGACGCGCCGGTTTGGGCTTCGCTGGGGGCGAATCCTGCCGCTGGTCGTGTCGCGATTCACGGCCGCCGCCGCGTTTCTGCTGGCGGGATACTTTCGTTCGCCGTGGGCCGCCGTCACGGCGTTCGCCGTCGTCGCTTTTTCGACCGACCTCGGCGTCGCCGGCACGTGGGCTTTCATGCAGGACGTCGGCGGGCGCTTTGTCGGGGCGGTGTTGGGCTGGGGCAACATGTGGGGAAACTTCGGCGCCGCCGTATCGCCCTTTCTCCCTCGCTGGCTCAGCGTGGGCCCAGAGAGCGCCAACTGGAACGCCGTCTTCACCGCCTGCGCGGCCGCCTTCGTCATCTCCGGCATCGCCTCGCTCGGCATCGACGCCACCAAGCCCGTCGTCTCCCCTCTCCCCTCCGCAAAGCGTTAGGGCGAGCGCATATCCCCTCTCCCTTTGGGAGAGGGCTAGGGTGAGGGCGGCCTACCTCCCACATCGGCCGACCATGCGCAGTCGTCCCGCCGCGCCGGATCCCCACGCCATTTTCCCCTGCGCCTTTCGCCACTCCGCGCGTCATATCCCCTCCTCCCTTTGGGAGAGGGTTAGGGTGAGGGCGGCCTACCTCCCACGTCGGTTTTCCTTCACCGAGCTCCCCTCGATTTCACGCAACCCATCCGCCCGGCCCCCGATAATCCTTGAAGGGAGGGCCCATCACCCGGCCCGAACCAAACTGGGCACCTGGCGAGAACGAGGAGAATCACGATGAGTCGTTGGGATCAAACCTACCGCAGCCTGGACCCGAACACCCGGGCCAGCCTCGACCAACTGGTGAACGCTATCTTCCGCGACCAGACGGGTTACACGGGCAAAATCGACCCCAAAACTCAACCGCAATACGTGGCCGGCTGGATAGAGATCCGCGACGACGTCCTGGCGAACCGGCAGAAATTTGCCGAGTGGCTGCGGCCGGTCGTTGCGGCCGTGCAGAACTTCGCCCGGGCGCTGCCCCTTTACGACCTGCTGGACACGACGCCGTCCTGGATTCAAACCGCCCGGCGCGAGCTGGGCACCCACGCGGCCGCCGGCACACAGCTCAATCCACGCATCATGCAGTACATCCTGACTTGCACCAACATCCAGCAGACCGACGCCCAGCGCCGCTACGTCGCCCGCGAAGGGGAGCACGGGGTCGAGTGGTGCTCGGCTTTCGTCAACTGGTGCCTCGGGCAGGCGGGGATCGTCGGCACCCAGAATGCGCTCGCCGCCAGTTGGTCGAACTGGGGCACGAGGCTCACCGAACCCAAGCAGGGAGCGGTCGTCACCTTCAGTTGGGGCAACGGACGCCACATCGACCACGTCGCCTTTTGCGACGACGTCAACGACCAATGGCGCATGCTGGGAGGCAACCAGACCGGCCAAGGCGGCCAGGTCTCTTCGGTGACCTTTCCTCGCAACAACGTCGTCGACTACCGCTGGCCCCCGAACGCCTGACGGCCGGCTTCCATCTGAGAATCGGCCTCGTAGAGCAGGCCTCCCGCCTGCTGGCCGGTTCTTGGACAGGCTTCAAAGCGGTCGATCGAGTTGCAGCCCATACCAGGCATGGTTGCCGCGGACCGAAGTCAGGCGGTACGATAGTGTCATGAGGACGATTATTCGCAATACGGCTGACCTTAACCAAGACGATCGCACTCTGCTCGAACGGCTTCTGGGTGAGCAATTGCACGACGACCAACAACTGGTGATCGGCGTGGTCGATCGGCAAAGTCGCCGCGAGCCTCTGGAAGAAACGAATCTCTCTACGGACGACGTCCCCGCTTTGCCGGATTGGTGCAACGTCTACGAGGGGCTGTCGGACGAGGAGATCGCCGATCTGGAGCGAGTCATCCTTCAAAGGGCGGATCTCAGCCGCCCTTCGTAGACAGTGGACCTCGCCGCTCTCGATACAGATATGTTGAACGAGGTTCTCAAGAAGAAGAACCTCAACGTCGTGCGTCGCGCCGCTGAGTACTTAGCGGAGCATACACAGTTCGCCATGTCATCCATTACGCGCTACGAGGCGTTGCGCGGACTGAAGGAGAAAAATGCTACCGCTCAGCTAACTCGCTTTCAGCGGTTCTGCGCGAATACCCAGGTGCTGGCGGTAACCGAAGAGATTCTAGCTAGACATGGCGGCCGATCTCTGGGTGACCGGCCGAAAGAGCGGACTCGTACCCAAGGACGCTGATTTGATCATCGCGGCAACGGCGCTCGGGCACGGCCGGACGCTGGTGACGGGCAACACAGCGCACTTTTCATGGATACCAGGACTGACTTTGCAGGACTGGCGCGACCCATGAGGGCCGAACACCTCATTCGCCCTTCAGTCGCGATCTGACGGGAAAGCAAAGATCGCAGGAGAAGGAGGCCCTTTGGGGCCGTTCCTCCCGCGGCGCGCCCTCGATCTCTCGGACGAGCAGGCCCGGCTGGCGTCGCGTTTCTGGGGTCAGGTATCGATCAGACGCTGCCGCGCCGCAAATGGGAACAGCAAAGGTGTCAGGAACCTTTGTTGTTAAACGGTTCCTGACACCTTTTTCACCTCGCAAGATGGCGGACCTTAACGATACTCTGCTCGAGCGGCTTCCTGTCGATCGAGGTCGAGCTGCAGTTCGAGGAGAACATCCATGCCCGCGAGCGCGCGGCTTCCGCTTCACGCCGCTGACGTGCGCCCGGCGGTCTGATACAATACGATGAAAGCGGGACGTCATGATTCCACTAACGCCTCAGCAAATCGAAGCGGCGATGGCCAGCGGCGACGCTCCGCTGACCTTGATCGATCCACAAACGAAGACCGCCTACGTTCTCGTGCGCAAAGACTCCTATGACAAGCTTGCGGCGGCAGCAGACGTAGAACAGTTGGTCGCGTCGATGGGTTGGGAAAGCGCTCGACGAACACTGCGGCCACCGCAGGAATGGTTCGACGGCGACGAACCAAAACCGTTCTGAACACCGACCGGAAACCTGGCGACACGTCTGATCACCGGCCGCATCGTCTGGGCCGAACCCGTACCGGCACTACGCCCGCTGGTGGAGTCACCTGCATGCGGCCGCCTTGAAGCTGTGGCAGAAGCGTCTCGCCTCTCGCACGAGTCGGATTCCGGCTACAATGGGGTCGAGGGAATGGGTAACATGCCGCTGCGCGATCACTTTCACCCGCCGGTCAACAAGAGAAGATCGTGGGAAGGCTTTCACGGCGCCTGGCCGACCATGATCGTCGCGGCACTGGCCCGGAGAATGCCGCCCGGCTACGTGGCTGAGCCACGCGTTCATCTTGGGGCCTACTACGAGATCGACGTCGGTTCGTACGAAGAGACGGTGCCCAGCAGCCCGGTGCTAGAGGCCGGCGCGGCGGAAGGGGGCGTCGCAACCGCGGCCTGGGCGCCGCCGCAGCCGACGCTGGTCGTCGCCAGCGACCTTCCGGATCAGTATGAGTATGAGGTGCGCGTCTATGACGAGACAGACGAACGTCGCCTGGTGGCTGCGGTAGAGATCGTTAGTCCGGCGAACAAGGACCGGCCGGAGCATCGGCGCGTGTTTGTGGCCAAGTGCGCGACGCTGTTGGGGCAGGGCGTTTGCGTCGGCATCGTCGATCTGGTGACGACCCGGAGCTTCAACCTGTACGCCGACTTGCTCGATCTGATCGGCCGTACCGACCCATCGCTGAGCCCCGACCCGCCGCCGCTCTACGGCGCGGTTTGCCGATCGAGGCGCGAGGGCGACGTTCCGCAGTTGGAAATGTGGGCGCACGCGCTGGTCCTCGGTCAGCGATTGCCGACCCTGCCGCTTTGGCTGGCCGACAACCTGGCTATCCCCCTCGAGCTGGAAGCAAGCTACGAGGAGACGTGCCGCATCCTTCGCATTCAGTAACGCGGGTTCGGCTGCGCGAGATCGACGTTGGCGCCGCAGGGCTGGCTCGTCGAGCCAGTTCCGCTCGCTCTCCCGAGTTCAGTTCTCGACCAGACGGAGAAAAGGCGTCGGGAGGTCAGCCACCGAATCTCCTTGTTCGAAGGCGAGACAAACATGTCTTGACCAGAAAACCTTTCCAGGTATGCAAGGATCAGACGAAGAGTAACCTCCGCGTTTGTTGCCAAGGCGAGCGGGACGCGTCAGCGTCCCGGTAAATTCTCGTACCGCAGGAGTGGCGCCACGCGCTATTCGTTGCACCACCGGCAGGCTCACGCCTCCCGCTCGCCGGCGTGATTCGCGGAAGTTCTTTTTCGTTCGTTCCCAAAGGAACAAACCAGGAAAAGGCAGGAAAGGAGGCCGAGGATGAGACAGAACGGAACGCCCGCGGGCGACGACGAACTGATTCTGGCGTTGGCCGCCGGGGCAAGCGTGCGGGATGCCGCCGCGCGGGCCGGCGTCGGGGAGCGAACCGCCCACCGCCGGCTGGCGGACGCCGACTTTCGACGGGCCGTGAGCCAGGCCCGCGGCCGGATTTTCGACGCCGCGGTGGGCCGGCTGGTCGGGCTCGCCAGCAGGGCCACCGGCACCTTGGAGCGGCTGGTGGAAAGCGACAAGCCCACCGTGGCTCTGGCGGCCGCGAAAGCCGTCTTGGACCTGGGGCGGCGGTTGCGTGAATCCATGGAAATCGAAGAGCGTCTGAGCCGCCTGGAAAGCGAGGCCGACGAAGAAAGCGACGGGAACGAAACGACCATCGTTATGGACGGGTGGTACGGTGACGAATCGAGCTGACAGCCGGATGGCCAGGCTCCAAAAGCGAAAGCGAACCGGGACGGGCGGTGGCACAATTCGCCTGGTCGACGACAAAAACTTTTTCGGCAACGCGCACCTTCTGGCGCGCCTTTCGGCCCGGCAAGCCGCTGTCGGCGACGGCCCGGCGGCAGGGAGGGACGAAGGCGCGGCATCAAAACCGGGCGGCGAAGATCATAACGAAACCGCTTGACGGCCTCGGTCATGCCCGACGTGCGGTTGCACTCCCGGCTCGGTCTCAAGGCCACTCAACAGTGGAAGCGGCGATGTCTGAGCAGACAAGGCCCCGGTCACGCCACGGCCGACATCGCTTGTCGCCGCCGACGGCTCGTCAACATCCCCCACGGTGGCCGGCGGCGACGGCAGAAGCAGTTCATCATCGCCCGCGAGCCTGCCATTGTCTGCCAAACCCTGCCACAGTCTGCCAAACTCTGCCACAGTCTGCCGAACTCTGCCACAGTCTGCCAACCCCTGCCACAGTCTGCCGAACTCTGCCACGGTCTGCCGAACTCTGCCACAGTCTGCCAAACTCTGCCGTCCCGGTCCTTGGCTTGCGGTCCCGGCACTATGGCGAGCGGCATTCAAGAACGCGAACGACCTCCGCCATCGATCGGCCCGAAGCGACGGAACACGGCGTGTGTGCCTGCGACGGTTTTAGTCGTGCTTGCGGTCAGAGTGACACGCCATGTCGATGACGACCGTCGCCGCCAGGATCAAGATTTCGTCTTCGCCCGGTGCGATCTCGACCCCGTAGGTATCGCTCCAGGCGAACCACTGCTTCGAGACGGTGGCCACCGTCTCGCCGTGGCGCTCAAAGCGATACTCGTGGTCGGTCAGATTGCCGGTGGCTTCCAGGTCGTCCGGCCCGGGCACATCGACGGTGAACGTGCAGCGTAAGAACGTGAACAACGCCTTTTTGACGACCGCCCGCAGCTCGCCTTCGCGGTAGATCTCGTAGGTTGGACCCCAGGCAAGGAGCTTCTGTCGGATGAAAGCCAACTCGTTGCCGTTCATATCCTGGAAGGACAGTTGGTTGCCCAGGCTGAATGCCTTGCCATCGACGAAGAATGCATCCCGGCCGTCCTCGGTTTTGATAGTGAAATCGTCACCCCAGGAGAACAGCTTTTGCCGCATGATGTATCGCATGGTCAAGCTCGCCCGGTCTCATTCGGAAAGTTGTCGAAGCGGATTTCGTATCGCTAACCTCACTCTGCCGCACGACGCCCTCACCCTAGCTCTCTCCCGGAGGGAGAGGGGACTGGTGTTTCGGTTCTGGCGAAAACCGTCAGGGGCTTCATGCGCTATGCGTTCTAGAGCACTTACTCCGCGGCAACAGGCCCTCACCCTAGCCCTCTCCCGGAGGGAGAGGGGACTGGCTTTTCGTTTCTGGCGGAAACCGTCAGGGGCTTCATGCGCGATGCGTTCCACAACACTCACTTCGCGGCACGACGCCCTCACCCTAGCCCTCTCCCGAAGGGAGAGGGGACTGGCTTTTCGGTTCTGGCGAAACATCATAGCAGGCCATCTCCTCGGCGTTGCGGATGTAGAGCCGACCGTGGGCGACCAGGGGGCAGTTCCAGGTCTTGCCGTCGAGCGCCTGAAGGCGGCCCAGCTCACGCAACTCGTGAGGGTCGGCGGCGAGCAGGACCAGCTCGCCCGATTCAGCCGAGACGAGCAGCAGGTCCTGGTCGGCCAAGAGCAACACCTGCCCGTGACCGTAACGCCCCCGTTTCCAGTTTCGTTTGCCCGTCGCCAGGTCGAGGCATCCGAAGATCCCTTCGTCGAAACCGTAAATGGCCCCGTCGTGCACGACGAAATCGTTGAAGGTGGGACGCAGACCGCGTGCCGGTTTCGACCAGCGCTGCGTCACCTCGACGGTGTCGCCGGCCGGCACCACGTCCAGCCGCATCAGCCCGCCGTCGGCCGCCACCACCAGCTCATTCGCTCCGATGAGGTGCGGCTGGACCATGGCGTTCATCGCCTTGATGGTGTCGGGGGCCTGCCAAAGCTTGTCCCCGCTGGCCGGCTCCAGGGCAAACAGGCCGCGGTCGCCGAAGAAGAGTACCTGCGGCCGGCCGTTCAGCGTCGCAAGCTGCGGCGAGCTGTAGTTGTTCGCGCCGGCGTCGACGCTCCAGCGCCGTTCGCCGGTCTCGGCGTCGAAGGCCCAAAGCTGCTCTTTGCCGGCGCCGCCGCCGTAAACGAGAGCCAGTCCATCGGTCACCAGCGGCGAGCAGGAAAAACCCCAGAAGCCCGACTGGGGCGAAGCTGCCGCGCCGCCCGAATCGGCCACCAGGTCGTGCGACCAGACGCCCCGCCCGGTTGCCGCGTCGAGACAGTTGAAGTGCCCGGTGGCACCCAGTGTGTAGAGCCGCCGCTGAGCGAAGCTTGGCGTCGCTCGAGGCCCGATGCCCGAAACGCCTTCCGGAAACCGGCCGGCGTCCTTGTGCGCCCAGAGCTCGTTGCCCGTCGCGGCGTCGTAGCAAACCGCCGTTTCGTCGTCGCCGCGCTGCTCCTGGGTAAAGAGGCGGCCGGCGACAAGCGTCATGCTCGACCACGCCGGCCCGACGCGCTTTCGCCAGACGGGTCGCGGCGGGTGTTGCTGCCAGTCGGTCTCGATCTCAACTCCGCGCACCACGCCGTCGAGTCGGGGACCGCGGAAACTCGGCCAGTCGCCCGTCCCGATGACGAGCGGCTCGTCGAGCGAATCCGACGCCCTTGTCGCCTGCTCGCGCTCGGCCAGGAAGCGCTGCTCGGCGGTCGGCTCCCACCGCCAGTGCAGCTCGTTGTGCTGGTCGCCGGTCAGTCCCTCCCAGCGGAGCAAGGTGATAAAGCCCAGGGGAGCGCAGATCGCCGCGGCCAGTCCCGTCCGCCACGTCGCCTTGCTCGCCCGCCGCGCGACGAGAAGCCAGACCGTCGCCGCGGTATAGGCTGCCGGCAGGCCGAGCATGATGAGTCCGGGAATTTGCTTCGCGTCGACCGCGAGCAAGCCGGCGGCGACCAGGGCGAGAATCACGACCGCCGCCGCGAACAGGCGGTCGCCCCGCCGAAGCTGCCGGCTCGTCAGCCACCACAGCGGAAAGGCCAGCAGCACCAGAGCCGTCACGGCCATCCGCGACACGAACAGATAGAGCATGTCCAACTCAAGCTGGTGGCAAACGAAATGGTAGGCCCAGTAGATGCCCACGAGTAGCACGGCAGGCCAATAGCGGGGCGCTTTGACGGGTTGGGCCGACTGATCGAGCGGCAGATCGTTTGACATGGTTGCGGAAGCGTGAGACATGAACCTGATCCTGTCCGTATTTTATGCAGGTCTGGGGGCGCGAAGGGCCGTCTTCTCTAGTTCGCCGGCCAAACGAGATTCTTGCCGTCTCAGAAGAGGCCACCGGCTTGTCCGGCGGAGTTTAACGTCCGCAGAACAAAAACGGCTATACCGACAAGCGATACCCCACGCCTTGCTCGGTCAGCAAATACCGCGGCTGGGCGGGATCGGCCTCGAGCTTGCGACGCAGACCGGCCATGAAGACCCGCAGGTAATGGACTTCACCCACCTGGTCCGGCCCCCACACTTCCTTGAGCAAGAACCTGTGCGTGAGCACCTTGCCGGCGTGTTGCACCAGGACGGTGAGCAGCTTGTACTCCAGCGGCGTGAGATGCACTTCCCGCTCGCCGACGAAGACGCGCCGGGCGGCCAGGTCTACGGAGAGCTCGCCGACCGTAAACTTAGGCTCGCTCTTGCCCGACTCGACGGACACGGCATGGCGAAAGGCGACTCGCATGCGGGCTTGCAGCTCTCCCACGCCAAAGGGCTTGGTCAGATAGTCGTCGGCGCCGGCGTCGAGGGCCGCCACCTTGTCGCGTTCCTGGCCCCGCGCCGAAAGGACGATCACCGGCGCCGACAGCCATTCGCGCAGGCTGCGGAGCACGTCGAGGCCGTCCATGTCGGGCAGGCCAAGATCGAGGATCACGAGGTCGGGCGGCTGGGCCGCCGCCTTGGCCAGCGCCTGTTTGCCCGTCTCGGCCTCCTCCACGCGATAGTCCTCGCTCGTCAACGACACGCGCAGGAATTTGCGAATGGGGCTTTCGTCTTCGACAACCAGGACTAGTGGTGAGGGCATGAAAGGCAGATCTGGCGATTGGAACGCAAACGGACGCGGCGCCGAACCAACCAGGCCGCTAAGGCGCGCCGGTTCGGGCCATTTGGCGGCTGCCCTCGTGTTCGGCGGCCTTCGGTCGTGCCGTCTCTGGCGCGCCGATCGGCAGGCTGAAGCAGAACCGGGCCCCGCCGCCGGGCCGGTTGTCGGCCCAGATGCGGCCGCCGTGGGCCGTGACGATCGCTTTGCAGATCGCCAGACCGAGCCCGGCGCCGCGGCGGCCGTCGAGCGCCGCCGCCTGGCCCCGGTAGAATTTCTCAAAAACTTTGTCGAGCTCATCATCCGGCAGCCCGGGGCCGCGGTCGGCCACCTCGATCAACACGTGCCGGTTCTCCAGCCAGGCGCTAACATCAATGGGCGACCCCGGGGGCGTGTACTTCTGCACGTTCTCCAGCAAGTTGGTGAGCACCTGCTCGATCAGCATGTCGTCGAGCGGCACCAGCGGCAGATCGGGCGAAACGTGCGTCGCCACCTGCCGGCCGGCCAGTTGCTTGCCGAGCCGGCTGAGCGCCGAGCCGACGACCTCTTCGATGAAGTGCTCCTGCTTGTTCACCACCACGCTCCCCGATTCGATGCGCGTCATATCGAGCAGGTTGTCCACGAGCCGGCTGAGGCGGTTGGCGTCGTCGTAGATGGTTTGATAGAGCTCGCGCCGGGTTTCCGGGCTGAGCCCCTCTTCCGACTCCAGCAGGCTGCTGCTGGCGCCGGTGATCACGGCCAGCGGCGTGCGCAGGTCGTGCGAGACCGAGGCGAGCAGACTGCTGCGCAGCCGTTCGGTCTCGGCCTGCAACAGGACCGCTTGCACCTGCGCCGCGAGCAGCTCGCGCTCCAGCGCCAGCGCGATCTGCCGGGCGAACGTCTCCAACAACTGCCGCTGATCGTAGACGAGCAGTTGCTCCGGATCGGCCGGCCGAATGGCCAGCACTCCCACGGAACCCTGCGATCCGGCCAGCGGCAGATAAAGCGCGTGGGCGCTGGGGAGCGTGCTCGTGCCGAGGCCGGCCGGTTGCTGGTGGGCGAACACCCATTGGGCAACCGCGGCTTCGTTTTCCCTCAAAGTGAATTCCGCGTGCGAGCCCGTCGCGATCCGCAGACGCTTCTCCTCGTCGGGCAGAAAAATGGCCACCTCGCCCGCGTAGTTCGCCGTGAGCTGCTGCAGGGCCACGTTGGCAAGCTGATGCGTGCCCACCTGCCCCGTCAGCCGGTGACTCATGTGATACAGGGCCTCGGTGCGCCGGGCTCGCTGCCGCGAGATTTGGGCCTGGTCGCGGATGCGGGACATGAGCGTGCTGATCAACACGGCGATGCCGAGCATCACCATGAACGTGAGCACGTACTGCGTATCGCTCACCGCAAACGTCAGGTAAGGCCGCACGAAAAAAAAGTCGAACGCCAGCACGCTGGCGATCGAGGCCAGAATGGCTGGTCCGCGACCGTACCGCGCCGCGACGTAGGCCACGCCCAGCAGAAAAACCATCACCAGGTTGGACTCCGCCAGATGCTGGCGGAAGATCAGCGCGTCGACCGCGCCGCAGACCGCCACGACGCCCATGGCCCGGGCGTACTGTGGCCACTCGACCCGGTGGCGCTCCGGCGGCGGCGGTTTGGTCTCGGGTTCCTCGACGCCGTGGATGACGTGAACGTCGATCTCGCGGCTATGGCGCAGCAGGTCGTCGACGAGGTTGCGGCGGAAGAAGCGGCGCCAGGTCTGCTTTCCCGACTTGCCCACCACGATGCGAGTCACATTTCGCACGCGTGCGTAGCTGAGCAGCTCATCGGCCGGATTGGAGCCGGCGAGCGTGACGATTTCGGCCCCGAGCTGCTCGGCCAGCCGCAGGTTCTGCGCGAGCCGCTGACGGGCCTTCGAGTCCATGAGTTCGGGATCGGCCGGCTCGACGTAGGCCGCGATCCAGTCGGCCCGCAGCGAGGTGGACATCCGTTTTGCCGTGCGAATGACGCGCGGCGACAGGGGGCTGGGGCTGACGCAGACGAGCAGGCGATCGGTCGTGGGCCAGACCTGCGGCGACGTTCCGCCCAGCCGCGCGCGCTGCATCTCCTGGTTCACGCGGTCGGCCATCTGCCTCAGCGCCAGCTCGCGCAAGGCGATCAAGTTCGGCTTTTTGAAGAAATGTTGAATCGCCTTTTGAGCTTGAGCCGGCACATAGACGAGGCCGTGGCGAAAGCGCTCGAGCAGGTCTTCCGGCGGCAGGTCGACCAGCTCGATCTCGTCGGCCCGCTCCAGGACCGCGTCGGGCACCGTCTCCTGCACGATGACGCCCGTAATCTGGGCGACCACGTCGTTCAGGCTTTCCAGGTGCTGAACGTTGAGCGTGGTGTAAACGTCGATGCCCGCGGCCAGCAACTCTTCGACGTCTTGCCAGCGTTTGGCGTGCCGGCTGCCGGGAGCGTTCGTATGAGCCAGCTCGTCGACGAGGATCAGCTCAGGGTGAAGCTCAAGCGCGCCGTCGAGATCGAACTCTTTGAGCGTCACGCCGCGATACTCGATGTCCTTCAGCGGCAGGATTTCCATGCCCAACAGGAGTGCCGCCGTGTCGGAGCGACCGTGCGTCTCGACGACGCCGATCCAGACGTCGCGCCCGCTGGAAACGTCGCGACGTGCCGTTTCGAGCATCGTGTACGTCTTACCCACCCCGGCGGCGAAACCGAAGAAAAGCTTGAGCTTTCCTTTCCCTTCGCGGGCTTCTTCGGCCTGGACTTGAGCCAGTACGGCGTCCGGATTGGGGCGGTTATCGTCCATTCAGGAGATGAGCCGAGTGAGCCTAACGAACACTCAGCATAACGCGCAACGAGGAGCCGGCGAAAGGCGTCACGCAGAGGCTGCGATTCAGACGCAACCGCCGGCCTGGGTCCATGTGATTAGCCACGGATGCACGCAGAGAAACGCCGATGAAAGGATTCATTCCCCGTCGATAGCATTGATGTCGAGGCGGGCCTTGCCAAAAGTTTCACGTAACCGTTTCCAAGAAGGTGGCAGCCCAACGTGCTCGAGGCGCAGCCGACGGGTGCGTTAACGTGTCGGCGTTCCGTTCCTCCTCGATTATGGCATTTTCTTTGAGTTCAGCCGCTTCATCCGTATTTATCCGCGTTTATCCGTGGCTATTTGCAGAACTTACGTCTGAGCGGAGAGGTCTTGGGCCTTTGGTCGCCGGCTATTTCGCCAGCTTGTCGAGCGAGAGGTTCAGCTTGAGCACGTTGACGCGAGGCTCGCCCAGCAGACCCAGGGTGCGCCCCTCGGTGGCGTCGGTGATTAGTTGCTGCACCTGCGATTCGGCGATGTTGCGCGCCCGAGCCACGCGCGCCGCCTGATACTCGGCGGCCGCCGGGCTGATGTGCGGATCGAGGCCGCTGCCGGAGGAGGTAATCAGATCGACGGGGATAGGCGCGTCGTTGTTGGGGTCGGCGGCCTTCAGCGCGTCGATACGCGCCTGGGCGTTGGCGACCAGGGCCGGATTCAGCGGGCCCAGGTTCGAGCCGGACGAGCCGGTCAGCTTCTCCTTATTGAACGCCGTGTAGGGCACAGGCGAGGTGGCCGACAAGCGGCCCCAAAAGTATTCGGGCGCATCGAACGGTTGTCCGATCAGCTCCGAGCCGAGCGGCTTACCGTTCTCGTCGTAAATGATGCTGCCGTTGGCCTGCTTCCGAAAGACGACCTGGGCGATCCCCGTGACGAACACCGGATAGATGACGCCCGTGACGACCGTCATCACGAGCAACATCAAAATGGCGGGGCGTAACTGGCGGAACATAGTTTGACTCCCGTAAAGTAGCGGGCACGCTCCGCGTGCCGTCGCCTATTCAAGTTTGACGTTAGTTTTTGGTTTGTACTCGATGAGCCCAAAGCAACGACACGCGGGAGCGTGCCTGCTGCTTTAGACGAGATGTAAAAACACCAGCACCATGTCGATGGCCTTGATGCCGATGAAGGGCACGATCAGGCCGCCGACGCCATAAATCAACAAGTTCTCGCGCAGTATCTGTGCCGCGGCGACGGGCCGGTAGCGCACCCCCTTCAGGGCCAGCGGAATCAGGGCCACAATGATCAGCGCGTTGAAGATCACGGCCGACATGATGGCGCTTTCGGGCGTCGCCAGGCGCATGATGTCGAGCGTCTTGAGTTGCGGATAGGTAGTGGCGAACGCGGCCGGGATGATGGCAAAGTACTTGGCCACGTCGTTGGCGATGCTGAAGGTGGTCAGCGCGCCGCGGGTCATCAGAAGCTGCTTGCCGATATGGACAATCTCCAAGAGCTTCGTGGGGTTGGAGTCGAGGTCGACCATGTTGCCCGCCTCTTTGGCCGCCTGCGTGCCGCTGTTCATGGCCACGGCCACGTCGGCCTGCGCGAGCGCGGGAGCGTCGTTGGTGCCGTCCCCCGTCATGGCCACCAGTCGGCCACCTTGCTGATACTCGCGAATCAGCTTGAGCTTGGTCTCGGGGGTGGCTTCGGCCAGAAAATCGTCGACTCCCGCTTCGGCGGCAATCGCGGCGGCCGTGAGCGGGTTGTCGCCCGTGATCATGATCGTCTTGACGCCGCCGCGCCTGAGTTCGGCGAACCGCTCCTTGATGCCCCCCTTGACGATGTCTTTGAGTTGGATGACGCCCAACACGCGCGAGCCTTCGGCGACGACCAGCGGCGTTCCGCCTTCTTTGGCGATGTTTTCGATTTTGGATCGCATCGTTTGCGGGAAGTGGCCGCCCTGGGCCGCCACGTAACGCTCGATGGCGTCGGCCGCTCCTTTGCGAATCTCGCGGTGGTCCAGGTTGACGCCGCTCATGCGGCTCTGGGCCGAGAACGGGACGAACGTGGCGCCCAGCGCGTGTACTTCGCGGCCGCGCAGGGCGAAGTCGCGTTTGGCGAGCACCACGATGCTGCGGCCTTCCGGCGTTTCGTCCGCCAGCGAGGCAAGCTGGGCCGCGTCGGCGAGCTCGTCCGGCGTCACGCCCTCGGCCGGGATGAAGGCCGTGGCCTGGCGGTTGCCGAGCGTGATCGTGCCGGTTTTGTCGAGGAGCACCACGTCGACGTCGCCGGCCGCCTCGACGGCCCGGCCCGACATGGCCACCACGTTGGCGCCGCTCAGACGGTGCATGCCGGCGATGCCGATGGCCGACAACAGCGCGCCGATCGTCGTGGGAATGAGGCACACCAAAAGCGCGGCGAGCACCGTCACCGTAATCGCCGTGGCGCCCGGAGTGCCCGACGCCGCGACGCTGTAGATTGAAAACGGCAGGAGGGTGGCGGTCGCCAGCAGAAAGATGATCGTCAGGCCGGCCAAAAGAATGCTCAGCGCGATTTCGTTGGGCGTGCGCTGTCGCTTGGCCCCTTCGACCATGGCGATCATGCGGTCCATGAAGCTCTCGCCCGGCTGGGCCGTGACGCGCACGATCAGCCAGTCGGAGAGCACCTTTGTGCCGCCGGTGACCGAGCTGCGGTCGCCGCCGCTTTCGCGGATGACCGGCGCGCTTTCGCCCGTGACAGCGCTTTCGTTGACCGAAGCGACGCCTTCGATCACTTCGCCATCGGCCGGAATGATATCGCCCGCCTCGACGAGAAACACGTCGTTCAACTTGAGGTACGAGGCGCCGATCGTCTCATAGGCCGAGCTTCGCCGCGGCTCCAAGAGCAGCTTGGCCATCGTCTCGGTGCGCGTGCGGCGCAGGGCGTCGGCTTGCGCTTTGCCGCGGCCTTCGGCCAGCGCTTCGGCGAAATTGGCAAACAACACGGTGAGCCAGAGCCAGGCGGAGACCGCCAGGATGAATCCGGGCGCTGCTTCGCCGGCGGCCGTCAACAGAGCGTGCAACCACAGGATGATGGTTACGACGCCGCCGACCCAGACGACGAACATCACCGGGTTGCGGAGTTGGACCCGTGGGTCGAGCTTACGGAACGACTCGACCAGTGCCCGCAGGGCAATGGCCCGGTCGAACATCGGGATGTCTTTGGGCGTGGAATGTCCCTTGGCGTGCGGCAACAGGTCGCCGCCATGCTGTGGCGCCGAGGGACCTTTTGGGGGCAATTGGGGTGTGGTCGTTGTCATGATTCGTTGATTCCTATCCGTGCATAATCAGCTCTTCTGCGATTGGCCCCAGGGCCAATGCCGGGAAGAACGTTAAGGCGCCTACGATGATCACCACCGAGATCAAGAAGGCGACAAAGAGCGGCGTGTGGGTGGGCATCGTCCCGGCGCTGGCGGGCACGATTTTCTTCTTCACCAAAGAACCGGCGATGGCCAAGGCGGGCACCATCACCCAGAACCGGGCAAAGAGCATGGCCAGGCCCAGCGTGGTGTTGTAAAAGGGGGTGTTGGCATTCAGGCCGGCGAAGGCGCTGCCGTTGTTGTTGCCGGCCGACGAGTAGGCATAGAGAACTTCGCTGAAGCCGTGCGTGCTCGGATTGAAGACCTTCTGGCCTTCCGTTGAAACCACCGCGAGGGCCGTGCCCATGAGCACGACGGCGCACGGCACGAGAATGCCGATCGAGGCCATTTTCATCTCGTAGGCTTCGATCTTCTTGCCCAGGTATTCGGGGGTGCGGCCGACCATCAGCCCGGCGATGAAGACCGCCACGATCACGAACAACAGCATGCCGTACAGCCCCGATCCGACGCCGCCATAGATGATCTCTCCCAGTTGCATGAGCCACATCGGAATGGCACCTGCCAACGGCGTGTATGAGTCGTGCATCGAATTCACCGAGCCGTTGGAAGCGCATGTGGTGCACACGGCCCAGAGCCCCGAATTGACGATGCCGAAGCGGGTTTCTTTTCCTTCCATGTTGCCGCCCGACTGTTCGTTGGTGGCCCGCAGGTCGGCGCCAAGCTCGGCGAGCTGCGGCGTGCCGCGCTGCTCAAGCACGACACAGGGGATGAGCAGCGCGACAAAAATCACCGTCATTGCCGCCAGCACGGCCCATCCCTGGCGAGTGTCTTTGACCATCACGCCGAACGTGTAGCACAAGGCTGCCGAGATCACGAGGATCGAAAGCACCTCGATCAAATTAGAAAACGGCGTGGAGTTTTCGAAAGGGTGAGACGAGTTGACGTTGAAGAATCCGCCTCCGTTGGTGCCGAGCTGCTTGATGGCGATCTGCGAGGCCGCGGGTCCCATTGGTAACGTCTGCTCGGTCACCGTGATTTTTTCAACAATCGGCTGACCGTCGTCGCCGGTGACGGGCTGGCCGTCGTCGCCCACTTTCGGTTGGTCGTAGCTGGTCGGCTGCAGAAGCGAAACGGTCTGGTACGAGCCGAAGTTCTGGACGACTCCTTGCGACACGATCAAAAGCGCCACGAGGACCGAAAGGGGCAGCAGGATGTAGTAGGTCGAGCGAACGAGGTCGAACCAGAAATTGCCGATCGTTTCCATCGAGCGCCGTGCGAGGGCGCGGATCAGAGCGACCAGCGCCGCCATACCCATCGCCGCGGACACGAAGTTTTGCACCGCCAGCCCCAGCATTTGAGGGACGTAGCTCATCGTCACCTCGCCGCCGTAGCCTTGCCAATTGGTGTTGGTGGCGAAGCTCGTGGCCGTGTTGAACGACGAGTCGGCCGACACCGGTCCCAGTCCCGCAGGGTTCAGGGGCAGCGATGCCTGGAAGCGTTGCAAGCCGTAGACGGCAAAGACGCTCACCAGGCCGAACCAAAGCGTGGCGGCCGCGTAGGTGGTCCAGCGCATCTCGGCCTTGGGATCGATGCCGCACAGCCGGTAGGTCAGTCGTTCGAGGGGACCGAAGACCGGATCGAACCAGGTTCGCCGACCTTCGTAGACGGCGGCCATATAGATGCCTAGAGGCTTGGCCAGCAATAGCAGAATCGCCACGTAAAGGCCAAGTTGAAACCAACCGTTTGCGGTCATAGCAAATCACTCCATCGGGCAGGCGAGCCGCGTTGTTCTGGTGGCTCTTCTCCGCGCCGGCCCCGGTTAACGGATCTCAAGTGTCAGGGTCGCATCGCGTCGCGCGGCCATCCGCGCGGCGGATCGTTACGAAAACTTCTCCGGCCAGAGCAGGGCCACGGCCAGGTAAATAAACAGCCCGGCCGTAACCAGGCCCGCCATCGTGTAAATCCAGCTCATTTCTAATCTCCAAGGAAGCCTTGTAGAGGAGGCGTCCCGCCTCCTCGCCAGTTCTCAGCTAGGCATTAGAGGTGATCGAACAGATACACCATGCCTCCCGTGAGGGCGAAGAAGGCTAGCGTCAGCAGAATAAAGGAAGCGTCCATGATTGAGCGTTAGGTTTTAGGTCTTGGGTTTTAGGTCTTAGGCTCGCGTCTTGGATCGAATGCTAAGATCCAACACCGAAGGCCCTCTGTTTAGCAAGGGCCATGCCGTGAAGCAGGCCCCGTCTCCTCGAGCGCGTCGTCGACGGCGTCGAGGCCGACATGTCGGATGATGGCTTGATCTTCTTCATCGGAGGTTTTTCATGTTGTGCAAGGCACTGTGCGGAAGAGCGCGCCTGCGCGCTCTCGCACCGTGCAAGGCTTGCCACGCCGCGGGCGATTACTCTGGCGGTGGTAGAGTCGCCGCTGCGGCGGGCAAGCCAGCGGTTATTCGGCCGGCGAAAACTCGCCGACCCAGGGCAACCCGGATTCACCGAGGACAAGGACCCACAACAAGTAGCCGACGATCAGCGTCACGCCGATCGCCGGGTAGGCTTCGGCGACGACGGTCCGCCAGCCGAAGGCGTCGGCACGGCGGCCGGCGCGCGGCCGGCGCACGCGGGCGGCGTCACCGGGTTTGCGGACGGTACGAGCGCCGCGTTGAGCCGGGAGAACGCTTCCCGGAATCGCGGCCATTCTGATGATCGACATGGTTGTCTCCTTGCGAGGCGGCCGGCGCGGAGTTGTCTCGACGAGCACGGCCCCCTCGCGATTGATTTATCGGATCGACTACTAATAGCAATCGTATATTTCTAAGCGTTAAATGGGGGTCAAAACGGCGTGCGGGCGAATCAAGGTCGCATCAAGGAGCGGCCGGCTTCGCACGCTCAACGCCTGACTTTGGGATTCTAAAGCCGTGCGAGTCAAAGAGGGGTCAAAACATTCGTTGGGCGCATTAAGAAAGTATCAAGAGTCGATCAGCCCATTGAATCCGGCGGGGCGTCGTCACCGCGATAAACGGCAAGACGAGTCCTGTCGTTGGATCGGGATCGCCGCCACACGAGCACGCCACTCGCCAGGCCAAGGACGGTCGCCACCAGCGCCGTGCTGGCGAGGAGCGTTGCCATCAGGCTGTATCTGCCGCCGGCCTGACCGGGTTCGAGCCGCCCTTGCTGTTGCCAGGCGATGCCGAACCGCATGATGACGAACACCAACCAGACGTTGGCAATCATGATCAGCACGAACCGCCATTTGTCGGCGATGCGGGAACGGAGCGGCGTCGGCGTATCTGGTGACTTGGAGTTGAGCATGGGTCTTACTTCACGACGAGCACCTCGGCGTCGCCTTCGCGGCGCAGCACGTTGACTCCCACGTCGTCTTCGTGCCGCAACAAGAGCAAGTCGAGCGTCGTCCCTGCCACATCCAGGTTGTGAATCCGCAGTTCGCTGACCGATTCGGGGAGGTGGGGACGAAGGAAATAGACGCGGGCTTCCGGAGCGTTGATTTGCAGTCCCAGGCACGCCTGAAAAAGCATGAAGACGGAAGCCGCCGACCAGGCCTGCGGCGCGCAAGCCACGGGATACAGAATCGGGCCCTCGCCGGCCAACTGCGGAAAGCCACAGAACAGCTCCGGCATCCGGTTCAAGGGGAAATGCAGGGCGGCCTGGAAGAGTCCGTTCCAGATTTGGGCGGCGAGTCCTCCCATCCCATAACGAGCGAAACCGCAAGCGATGAGCGCATTGTCGTGCGGCCAGATCGATCCGTTGTGGTACGACATCGGGTTATAGCGTGGCTCGCCCTCGGCGACGGTGCGAACGCCGTAGCCGGAAAAGGACTCGGGCTGCATCAGGCCGCGGGCAACTCGCCAGGCGCGGTCCGAGCCGACGATGCCCGTGAACAGGCACTGCCCGACGTTCGACGCTCGCACGCGGCAAGGCCGTTTGTCGCCGTCGAGCGCCAGTGCGTAGGTCGACAGGTCCTCGCACCAGAAGTCGCGCTCGAATTGCTGCTGCAAACTTTCTGCTTTCAGGCGCAGGGCCGCGGCACGCCGCTCATGGCCCAGCACGTCGGCCAGTGCCGCCGCCGCGTGCAGCGCGCCATAGACATAGCCCTGCACCTCGGCCAGGGCAATCGGTCCCTCGGCCGGCGAACCGTCGGCATGGAACACGGCGTCGTCCGAGTCCTTCCACCCCTGGTGAACCAGCCCGATCGGCGACTGCCGCTGGTATTCGACATAACCGTCGCCGTCCCGGTCTCCGTACTCTTCGATCCAGCGCAGCGCAGCCTCGACGTGTGGCCAAAGCGTTTCGACAAACGCCCGATCGCCGGTCCGCTCGTAATAGGCGCCGGCCAGAAGCACAAAGAGGGGCGTGGCGTCGACGCTGCCGTAATAGCGGCCGAAGGGCATTTCCTTGAGGACCGCCATCTCGCCGTTGCGCGTCTCGTGCAGGATCTTGCCCGGCTCGGCGTCCTCCGCCGGGTCGCAGGTCGTCGCCTGCGTCGAGGCCAGATAAGCCAGCACGCCACGAGCCAGCCCCGGCCGAATCCAGAGCGACTCCAGCGCGGTGACGATCCCGTCGCGCCCGAACGGCGTGTTGAACCAGGGAACGCCCGCATAGGGATAAGGCCCCGTAGGCAATTCGGTCGTCATCATGTGCAGGTCGGAGACGGCCCGGTTGACCCAGGCGTTCACCTGGTCGCTCGAGGTGACAAGGCGACACGACCACGATTTGTAGCGTTCCACATCGGCCAGCGCTTCCGTTCGGGCCTGGCTGAAAGCGACGAGGCGCGAGGTGTTGGGTTCACGATCGCAGCCAACCACCCATTCCAGGCCGGCTTGCTCCTTGGGCTTGAGCGTCAAATCGAAGCGTGCACTACCCGCTGTCAGGTTCGAAGGGAGCGGCGCGAACCGCATGCGTGTGCGACGGACAACGCCATCGAGGCCTCGATAAGAGAGAGTGACTTCGCTGCCGCTGACGACCGGGGGGAGATCCTGCCCCCGTGCGGCGCGCCGCATGCCGCGAATCTCAAAGATGTCGGCGAAGTCGGCACCGAAGTGCAGCACCAGGTAGAAGTCGATCGGCTCCAGGCCGTGATTGGTGATCGAACACTGCTGATAACAGCATCCCTGCCACAGGAACTTTTTTATGGCCAGATGCAACATGCCGAGCGAGGCTCGCAGGCGTCCGCCGTCGAGCAGATCGGGATTGGTCAACGCGACGGAAAGCTGATCGTTTTCGTCGCGAATCGTCGAGCTGAGCAAAAAGGGGCGATCGCCCTGCAGGTCGAACAGCAGCGACGACAGGTAGCGAGTTCCCTCGTGATAGAGACCTTCTTCTCCCAAGCCGCCCGGATTGATGTCGCCAAAATGATCGAAGACGACGAACGTATCGCCGTGCTTGAGCACGCGAGTCTGGTCGTCCATCAAGCCGGTCGTGGCCAGAATCGGAGGAACGCGTGCCTCGTCGCCAGGTTGGCCGTTGGTCGCGCGCTGTGGCTTCGTCCCAATATCAGCGCAGACATGCGACGGCTCGGCCATGGTTCACCGCCCTGGTCTCATTTAGGCCGGCGTTTGATCGGGGCCGCCGTTTTTCTCGCCGCGCTGACGGGCACGCTGTACGGTCCTAACAGCGGCGTGCGACTTCGCGAGGGGCCGTCGAAGCCCATTCTGCTCCGCGCGGTCGCCGGTTGTTGAGCGCGGCCTGGCTTGAGGCGCGGCTCATAATGAAAGTCCTGGCCGACGAGGCGGCGGTAGACGTCGAGATAGTCTTGAGTCATGCGGGTGGCATCGAACCGCTCCTCGAACTCGCGGCGGCATCGCTGGCGATTCAGTCGCGAGACGCCCGACAGGACTTCGATCGCTTCCTCTTCGCATTCCACGACGAATCCGGTGACGCCGTCCTTGATGATCTCGGGCACCGAACCGTTGCGCCAGGCGACCACCGGCGTGCCGCAGGCCAGGGCTTCGATCATCACCAGGCCGAACGGTTCCGGCCAATCGATCGGAAAGAGCAGGGCGTAAGCGTTACCCAGGAAATCGTCTTTCTCCTTCCCCCCAACCTCGCCGATGAACTCGACCCAATCTTTCGACTCGCGCAACAACGGCTCGATGACTTGATGGAAGTAACCGTTTTCATCCGGATAGATTTTGGCGGCAATCTTGAGCTTCATCCCCGCGCGGCGGGCGATGCGAATTGCGCGATCGAGACCCTTCTCCGGGGAGACGCGCCCCAAGAAAGCCAGGTAGTCTCCTGGCTGCGGTCGGAAGGTGTGCGACGTGCGCGGCAGGCCGTGGTAGACGGTCGCTTCCCAGCGCGCGGCAGGCACCGGCCGGCGCTGATCATCGGAGATCGAAACGAGCGGCACCTCGCTGTATTCCTCGAAAAACGAGGCCAAGTCGGCCGCATGCAAGCGGCCGTGCAACGTCGTGACGCTGGGACAGCCCGACCGGCGCAACAGCGGAAAGTGCAAATAGTCGCAATGAAAATGGACGACGTCGAAACGCGAGATGTTGTCGAACACCAGCTCCATCAGCCGCACGTGATGCGGCATTGTTTCGCGGCACGTTTCATCGCGCCACAAGGCGCGCGGGCAGGCGGGGACGAGCTTGGCGCTCGTCTGCGAGTCGCCGCTGGCGAAGAGCGTCACTTCGTGCCCCTGGCGGACCAGTTCTTCGGTCAGATACGAGACGACTCGTTCCGTCCCGCCGTACAGTTTGGGCGGAACGCTTTCATAAAGAGGAGCGACCTGTGCGATGCGCATGTTTAATCAAGCCTCCGGGCCATGGCCCTCATTTGTTCTTGTTGTTGACGCGAATCTGCGGCAGCCCCTGCCGGTTCTTCTGGAAATAGGCGATCTCGATCAGCGTCGGCCAGAGTTCGATCGAGCCCTTGATCGTGCCGATTACGTCGTCGACGATTCGGAGCAGGTTCTGTTGAAAGAAGTCGGGCTCGAAACCGTAAAACGACCGCTCCAGGTTGGCCGCGAACAACCGCAGCGACTGGGCCCGCTCCGGATTGGTCATCGAGGCGGCTGCTGTCGTGGCGCGGCGGTGCAGGGTGGTGATCTTCTCGAGGATCTCCTGGGCGTCTTGCGCGGTGACCTGGCCGTCGTAGCCGAAATCGATGCTCAGCTCGTCGATGCGCGTGATCGTCGACTTGATTTTCTTCTTCAGTAGATTCGCCAGCTCTTCGTTGAAAATCTCGGCCGCCGGCGGGTTGCGCATGTAGTTGCTTTTGGTGTGGTGCTGGGCGGCGTTGACGTGGGCGGCGACGATCCCCTCCTGCTGGATCCACAGCCGGTACATGTAGTCCTCGAAACGCAGCCGGGTGGGAAAGAACGGGGGCAGGCCGAAGGTGTTGTCGTAGCCGGCCACGCCGCAGTCCATCCGCCAGTTCTTGTTGGTCACGACCGGCCGAAAGTTTACCAGCACATACAAGTCGTTCAGATCGTCGAGGCTCGTCTGCTGGTCGTCCTCAAGAAACATGTCGACGAAGTCGATGGCGTCGATGTCGTGCGTGCCGGAGCGAAAGGTTTGGGCCATCTTGACGACCGCGCTGTCGGCGACCGTTCCCCGCTGGATGACCAGCGAGTTTTCTCGCGCGAGCCCCGTGGAAGCGTTGGTCTCCAGGTCCATAGATGTATCAACGAGCAACTCGCCCCGTTCGTAGTTCTCGGGCACTTCGGCCACCGGCTTGCCGAGCACCTCCAGGAACGAGGCCATGATGTCGAACGACTTGCGCGTGTAGCCGTTGCGGCCGGCCTTGCACAGCTTGCCGTGGCTCACCTCGTCGGCCGAGAGCGATTCGGAATGCTCGGCCATGAGCGTGTAGGGGCGCATGTCGTCGTCGGAGCTGACCATCAGGCCGCCCAGCGTGTACATGAGCGTGTAGTTGCGGTTGCCGCCGTAACTGGGCCGAAACAGGTTTTTGACCAGCGGCTCAAGTTTCTTGTCGCGCAGGCGTCGAAACAGGTGGGCCAGGAACTGCTCTTTCTCGGCCGGCCCGACATAGTACAGGTCGTTGTGCGTCGCCGTCTGCTCCAAGAGCGGATAGTATTTCTCTTGATTGACCGGGCTCGAATCGTCGAACACGATCATCCGCACGGAGTGTCCGTTGCGCCAGAAGTGCTCGTCGTACTGTTCGATCGTCTCTCCCACGTCGCGGAGACGATACGTGGGGACGACGAACAGCAACTCTTGTTCTTGCATGTTGGAAATCATTGGCCGCTGGTGGCAACAAACCACTGACCCCTAAGAGAATCGCTTCGGCCACAACATCGAGAGGGACGACGACGGTTCTCGCAGGAGACACCAAATCAGGCAGCCGACCATGAAAGTCAGGACCAGTACCAGGAAAACTTGGGGCAGCGTTAAACGGCCGCCGACCAGTTCGCGCGGCCCGTTTGGCGGGGTAATCGGCATCAGCGCTGGTGCTAGCTGGCGGCCCAGCCTGCGGCGGTCGCGAAAGCAGGGCTTGATTGGCAGCACCTCGGTGTTGCCTTTATTCACGGTCAGCGTCATGGTTTAGCACCGGCTGCTTCTGGTATTCCAAAGAATCCTAGCCGTGGCGCAGTAAAATGCGGATCAAATGTGCCGCATCCCGCGTCAAGGAAGCATTAAGGTGTCGTGGCCGTCACGAGCACGTCGACGATGGCTGAATCGCGATCTTGCGCCGTCTCGGCCGTCAGCATGTTGGGCCGTGGAAATGTCGACGCCAACCACTCGCGTTCCAGCAGGTGGACGCCGTGGAGGCCGTAGATTTGTCTCAAAGCAGCGTCGTAGCCCTCTTTTTCGGCCAGGTGCAGGAACCGCACGAAGTCGGCCGCCGACCGGCGATCGACCAGGAACCCCACGAGTGAAACGCTTTGCCCGTAGAACACGGGAATTTCAGCAGCCGTGGGGTACGAGGTTTGGCTGACAAAGTGCGCCAGTCGAAAGACGCCGCCCGTTCGACGCCCCAGCTCGAAATCGCGTTGATGTAACGACTGCTTCGCCGGCGTGTCGGCGAGCACGGCCATACCTTCGTCGGCCCAGGCCGGCACCTCGCCGCCAGCAAATTCATCGGCCATGACAAGGTGCGTCAGTTCGTGGGGCACCGCCGCGGCAAACCAACCGGGGTTGTCCGCGCGGATGTCGAGACGACGCAGCGTGATTCTGCCGCCACGCACGTCGACGCGCGAAGAGCCGATCGTCGCGAACTGATCCTGCCCGACGGCACGGGCGTAGCTCGCCGCAGCGGCGTGGATCACCACGTCGCACTTCGGCGACCAATCCGGCAGCGCGCGCCCGCCGAGCCACATGCCGCAGAGCGAGCCGCGCGACTTCTCGAAGTCGCCAGCGATGGCTTGTGCGTTCGGGAGCCGGCTAATGCCGTAAATGCGAAAATTCGTGGTTTCGATCGCCGGCGTGGCAGCGCGAGCCCTGGTCTTCGGCTGCGAGCGATACTCGTCGCCGGCCGCCGGCTGGAAAACAGATGCCGCCAAAACCAGAGCCGCCCCCGTCACAATCGTCTTCCTACCACCGCGAAACGTAAGCATCGTTTTGCTCCTTGCGATTCCCCGGACGTGTCACACGTCCTTCTTCGGGAAATGCTAGAGCCTGGCGGATTAATTGGGGGTCAAATCAACGGTGCCGCGAGTTAAGGAAGCGTCAAGGCAGGTAGCGGAGAATGGAAGAGGGGAGACCGCTCGAAGGCAAAGGCCTGCTCGGCCTGGGCATTAAGAAAGTGTCAAGACGGCCTCCGGCCGCGGGCAGGGAAGTCTTCCTGACGCGGCAGCTCGACAAAATCCTTGACTTGGCCGCAAGCGGTGGCAGAATCTTGGGTCTAGGCGCCACGCGGAGGACTGACCCTTGGCACGCGACCGGTCGGGCATTCCAGGCGGTTTCACGCTCGTTGATCTGCTGATCTCGATCAGCGTCATCGGCATGTTGCTGGCGCTGCTCATGCCTGCCGTCCAACAAGCACGTGAGCGGGGCCGCACGAATACGTGCCGCAACAACCTTAAGAACTGCACGCTGGCGGTCAGCCATTTCGCCGGCTCACGGACAACCTATCCCGGCTTTCGCGACCCGCTCGAAGTCAACCTGCCCAGCGTGGGCGGGCCGACCCTGAACGTGCAGATTCCGGTAGGCTGGGTCGTGCAGATCCTGCCTTACCTGGAGCGGACCGACGTCTACCATCTCTGGCGAAACCCCGAACAGGCCATTCTGGCCGGCATCGAGTGGCCTCCCCAGTTGCGGCTCGACGTGCTGAATTGTCCGAGCGCGGCGCCGGCCGATTCCGTCGCCTCGCCGTGCGTCTACGTGGCCAACAGCGGAATCAGCGACGCCTTTCCGACGGGCGACACGGCGCCCGCTTCACCCTTTCCGGCCGACTTCCAGGCCAACGGCATGTTCTTCAACCACTATGTACAGCCGCCCGGCACGGCCGCCGTGGGCGAGTTTGTCTTCTTGCCGAGCATCCCACCGCTCATCTACACCACGCAGAACTACGTCACGGCGCACGACGGCTCTTCGCAGACGCTCATGCTGTCGGAAAACAACAACGTGCCGGTTTACGCGCCCAGCGGCGTTCCGCCTCCCGGCCTGACTGGCGGGCCCGGACCGTGGGGCAACCCGGCCACCAGCGGCTCCGAACGCGACACCTGTTTCATCTGGTGGCCCGACAAGTCGCCTTCGGAGGCGATGAGGATCAACGCCGCCCCGTCGATCCCCAACGCGGCGAACTACTACTTCTATTTCGTTCGTCCGGCCAGCAACCATCCCGGCGGAGTGAACGTGTCGTTCTGCGACGGGCACGTGCGGTTCTTGAGCCAGGCCGTCGATTATTTCGTTTATTGCCTGCTGATGACGCCCTACGGGGCCCAGTGCAACACGCCGGGCACGGTCAACGGGCTGGACGGCGCGGGCGGAACGCCCTGGAACTCAAGCTTCCCGCAGTTCTACCATCCGGGCGGAGACAACTTTGCCTACCTCCGCAGCGCGGTGCTCGACGAGTCGCAGGTACCGTAGCGACCTGCAATCGAGTTGCCCCCTCTGACCCCGACTCGGGGTGGGCGGCAGGTGGTCGAGCGCGAGGTTAATTGCTAGAGTGACGGTTCGTCCGCGGGTGATTCCTGCTGGGAACGCCTCGGCGGAGTTGGGCCGATTTTGAAAGGAGATCTTACCATGGCAAACTGGTTGAACGAGCTGTTGGGTAAAGATGCCGACGACCTTCTAAGCCATAAGTGTCAGACCGTTGCCAAGGAAGAGTTGCACCTGCCCGGTCCCGACTTTGTCGACCGCATCTTCGTCCCCAGCGACCGCAATCTGCGGGTGCTCAACAACTTGCAGCGCCTGTTCGTAACGGGCCGGCTGGCCGGCAGCGGCTACGTGTCGATCCTGCCGGTCGACCAGGGGGTCGAGCACTCGGCCGGCGCCTCCTTCGCCCCAAACCCCATCTACTTCGACGCCGAGAGCATCGTGCAACTTGCCATCGAAGGAGGATGCAACGGCGTGGCCTCGACCTTCGGCGTTCTGGGCGCGGTCGCTCGCAAATATGCCCACAGGATTCCGTTCATCGTCAAGATCAACCATAACGAACTGCTGACGTATCCCAACAAGCATGACCAGATCATGTTCGGCACGGTCGATCGTGCGGTTGACATGGGGGCCGCGGCCGTGGGGGCGACGATTTATTTCGGCTCGGAAGAGGCGGGCCGCCAGATCATCGAGGTGAGCGAGGCGTTCAGCCGGGCTCACGAGGCGGGCCTGGCCACGATCCTCTGGTGCTACCTGCGCAACAACGGTTTCAAGACCGACAAGGACTACCACGTTTCGGCCGACCTCACCGGTCAGGCCAACCACCTGGGTGCGACGATCCAGGCCGACATCCTCAAACAGAAGCTGCCGCTCAACAACGGCGGCTACACGGCCCTCAAGTTCGGCAAGACCTCGCCCCTGGTCTACGAGAAACTCACCTCGCCCCACCCGATCGACCTCTGCCGCTATCAGGTGGCCAACGGATACATGGGCCGCATCGGCCTGATCAACTCGGGCGGCGAGTCGAAGGGAGCCTCCGACCTGGCCGAAGCCGTGCGGACCGCGATCATCAACAAGCGGGCTGGCGGCATGGGGCTGATCAGCGGACGCAAGGCTTTCCAGCGGCCGATGAAGGAAGGCGTCGAACTGTTGCACAAGATTCAGGACGTCTACCTCGACAAGCAGATCACGGTGGCATGACGCGCATTCTGAACCCCGAAGCCATCGAGGCCGAGTCGTTCCGCATCATCGCCGAGGAATTAGGCGAACACTCGTTTTCGCCCGACGAGTTTGCCGTCGTCCAGCGGGCTATCCATTCCACGGCCGACTTCGAGTTTGCCCGCACCCTGCGTTTTATGCCGGGGGCGATCCGTTCGGGGGTCGAGGCGATTCGGGCCGGCCGGAGCATCGTGGCCGACGTGCAGATGATCCAGGCGGGGATCAACAAGACGGGTCTCAAGAAATTCGGCGGCGAAGTATTCTGCTTCATCAGCGACGACGACGTGGTGGCGGCGGCCAAGGAGGCGGGGCTGACACGGGCCATCATGTCGATGCGCAAGGCGGCCCGTCAGATTCCTGGCGCCATGTACGCGATCGGCAACGCGCCGACGGCCCTGCTGGAGCTATTGAAGCTGGCCCACGAGGCTCGGCCGTCGCTGGTGGTGGGTGTGCCCGTCGGTTTCGTGTCGGCCGCCGAATCGAAAGACGAGCTCGCCCAGACTCAGCTTCCTTACATCACGGCGCTGGGTCGCAAAGGGGGCACGCCGGTGGCCGTGTCGATCGTCAACGCCTTGATCCGCCTGGCATCGGCCTGAGTTGAGCGACGACACGGTTGGGCGAAAGAAACGGTTGCGGGCGTGTGCATCAACTCTTACTAATTTTTGTACAAGACAGCAGGCTCCATGAAACCTTACAAATGGCACATGCTCGTCTGCACCGGCCCGCGCTGCACGGAAAACGGCGAGTCGGAGGCCCTGTTCAGCTTGCTGGGCGAGAAGCTCAAGGCCCACGGACTCGACGCCGACGAGATGCGCGTCAAGCGGACCCGGTGTAGCTGCTTCGCCATCTGCCAGGGAGGACCGATCGTCGTCGTCCATCCCGACGGCACCTGGTACGAGCGGGTCACCGAGGACGTGCTCGATCGCATTTTGTCGGAGCACCTCAAGCAAGGCCGCGTGGTGCAAGATCACCTCTTTCACCAGGCGTGAGCGATGGACGTCTATGAAGCCATCTACACGCGCCGCGACGTGCGGCACTTCCGCTCCGACCCGCTGGATGACGCGGTGCTTCGCCGCATCCTCGACGCCGCCCATCACGCCGGCTCGGTGGGCTTCATGCAGCCCTGGAATTTCATCGTCATCCGCGACCTGGGCACACGCCGCCAGGTGAAGTCGCTCTTCGAGCAGGAGAACGCCCGCGCCGCCGAGAACTACACCGGCCCGCGGCGCGAACTCTACGAGTCGCTCAAGCTGGAAGGGATTCTGGAGTCGCCGCTCAACCTGTGCGTCACGTGCGACCGCTCGCGCGGCGACCCGGTGCTGGGGCGCAACACCATCATCGACGCCGACCTCTACAGCACGTGCTGCGCCGTACAGAACCTGTGGCTGGCCGCCCGGGCAGAAGGCGTGGGAGTCGGGTGGCTTAGTATTCTGCAGCCTCCGGCGCTGGCGAACTTGTTGCGGTTGCCCGAAACCGTCGTGCCGGTGGCCTATTTGTGCGTCGGTTATCCCCAGGAGGTCCACGAGCGTCCGATGCTGGAAGAGGTCGGCTGGCGTCGGCGGCTCCCACTCGACGAACTGATTTTTTATGAATGCTGGGGGGAAAGAAAAAAGGGGTGAAGGCGAGAAGGGACTCCGCTCCGGCTTCACCACCGGCGCCTGCAGCGCCGCGGCGGCCAAAGCGGCCACGCTGGCGCTCGTCACTCAGCAGGCGGTTCGAGAGATCGAGATCACGCTCCCCATCGGGCGCAAGCAGACGTTTGCCGTCGAGCGGTGCGAATTCAGTCCCGACGAGGCGACGTGCGTCGTCGTCAAGGACGCGGGCGACGATCCAGACTGCACGCACGGCGCTCACCTGACGGCCACCGTTTCCTGGAGCAATCGGCCGGGTGAGATCGAACTCGACCGCGGTCCGGGTATCGCCCAGATCACGAAACCGGGCGTTGGTCTCGAGGTGGGCGCGATGGCCATCACCCCCGTACCGCGCCGCAACATCACCGACATGGTGCGCGAAGCGGCCGGCTCAGCGCTTGCCACACGTGGGTTGCGGGTCGTGCTCTCCGTTCCGGGCGGCGAGGAGATGGCCAAAAAGACCCAGAACGACCGGTTGGGCATTCTGGGCGGCATTTCGATTCTGGGAACGACGGGGATTGTCGTGCCGTTTTCGACCGGCGCCTTCAAGGTATCGATCGCCCAGGGGATCGACGTGGCCCGTGCCGCGGGGCACGACACGATGGTGCTTACCACCGGGGGCAAGAGCGAGGAATTCGCCATGAAGCTGCTCGGCCTGCCGCCGGAGTGTTACGTGCAGATGGGCGACTTTGTCGGCTTCGCGATCAAGGCCTGCGTGCAACGGCGGGCGCGCCGCGTCGTGATCTGCGGCATGCCGGGCAAGATGTCGAAGATTGCCAAAGGAAAGATGCAGACCCACGCCGCCGGCAGCGAAGTTGATCTGGAGTTTCTGGCGTCGATTGCCGCCGAATGCGGCGCGCCGGCCGAGGTGGTGCAAGAGATCGCCCGAGCCAACACGGCGCGGCACGTCTCCGAAATTGTTTCGGCCCGGCACGTGAACGGCTTCTGGGACGCGGTTGCCAAGCGCGTGGTGCTCGCCTGCCGGCAGCACATTGCCGATGCCGCCCTCGTGGAGTGCATTCTGACCGAGTTCAGCGGTCAGGTGATCGGCAGGTGGGCGAGCGGGTGAAGGCACCGCTTGAAGTCGCGCGCCCGGCACCGATCGTTCACTGCTGATCGGTCTTCTTCCGCACGTCCTTTTTGACCTTCAACAGCCGGCTGGTGTAGGTGTCTTCCTCTTGCGCCTCGGGCGACATGCTGGTTCGGCTGCCCGGACGGGAGGGCGGGGTTGTCGGCGCGGCGATCTGCTCTTCAAGCGCGCTGATGTCGGCCGGCTGGTCGGCGGTCGGCTCGAAGCGGGCGGCGGCGCGCCGCTGCTCGAGCTGCTCGCTCACCTCCGCCTTGCGGCTGCGCAGACGCGAAATGTACTCTGGTGAGGGAGCGGGGGGCGTGCGCCCCAACACGCGATCGCGCATCCGGCCCGCCAGCGCGGGGACAAAGGCGAAGCTCACCTGCACGCGGCGGAAGAAGACGTCGCCGAAGAACGTCAGGCCCGCGATGAGCAACGCATACGGCCAGACGTCTTGCCGGCTGGTGGCCTTGGGCAGGTCGTGGCGAAAACTGTCGGCCTTGGCGAGCTCCTTCGCCTCGGCGCGCCCCGTGGCATCCTCGATCACGATGCCCGACGGGCCGTCTTTGGGCTCGAGCTTCGCCAGGCCGGTCAGCAGCGCCTCGTTGGTCTCGCGGTCACGGAATTCGGGCGAGTAGGGAACGTTGACTCCCGTGAGAAGAGGACTCTGGCCGGCGCCGGGGCTGAGCATCACGAAATAGCTCCCCGCGTCGTCGGCCTGGAACGAACCGACGTAGCGGCCGGGGGCCGTCTGTTCGAGCTGCACGTCGTGCGGCTTCATGTCGGGTCCGATCACGGCGCCCCCCAGGTCGAGAAAGTTCAGGAATTCGTCGTCCTTGTCGAGCGCCGTCACAAAGATTTTCACCTGGCCCTGCTCAACGTCGGTGGCGATCGTGAACTTGCCCTGATCGCCGGCCGGCCGCATCGACCAGCGGATCATCTGGCTGAAGAGCTTGTCGTAGCCTTCCCACCCCTGGGCCCACTGCTTTGTCCAGCGGGCGCCGGCGTCGCTGGTGAAGGCCACGGCTTTGCCCAGGCCGTAGGTCCAACTCGCCAGGATCGTGGCGTTGTCCTCGCCGGCCGGTTCGGGCGAGACGAGCGACACCTCGACCAGCGGATTCTTCTTGACCGTCGTCTGCACGAAACCCGTGATGGGGGGCAAAGGTCCCGTGATGCCGCTCACCATCTCGTGCGGAAAGCGGACGTAGGGCGAAAATCCGACTTCCTTTTCGTAAACCAGCGGACGGGCCACGCGGCGGGCCTCTCGCTGAAAGATGCGCGGCAGCGCGTTGGGGTTCAAGACCTCGTAGTATTTCCCCCCGGTCTTGCGCGCGATGTCCTTCATCACGCTGCTTTCCGCCGGCCCGTGACAGCCCACCGCCACCGACGACACCGTGACCTTCAGCTTCTTCAGGCTGCTGAGCACCGAAGGACTGGGAGGCGTGGGGTCGCCGTCGCTGATGATGATCATGTGCTTGACGGCCGCATCGGTGAGGCTCGACATGGCGCGGTGGGCCCGTTTCAGCCCCGAGTCGAAGTCGGGCATGTCCATGGGCGTCATCCGGTCGATGAGCGCCAGCATGCGCGGCCGCGACCCGCCCACACGAGTCATGCCTCCCCAGAGCCACTGGTCGGTCCCCGGCAAGAGGCCGCAGTAGTCTTCGTTACCCAGCGCCTTGATCGCTTCTTTGGCGATCACCTTCTGCCAGTGGTTGCCGTCGGCCATTTCCGAGGCGTGCATCACCAGCGCCAGCGCCCCCTTGGGAACGACCTTGGCACTCTTGATCTGAAAGTCGACCGGCATGGCCTCTTCGATGGGCGTGTTGTTCCATCCGCCGGCCCCATAACTGTTCGGACCGCCGAGCATCACCAGCCCGCACCCCATGCTCTGGGTGTTCTGAGAGAGCATCACGATCTGCTGGTCGGTGAAATCCTCGCGCGGGACGTTGGCCAACACGATCGTGTCGAACTGCTGCAACTCCGCCAGGCCGTTAAAGAGCTGGTCGCTGGCGTGAACGGTCACCTCCAGGTTTTCATGCCGCAGGCGATCGACCAGGAACTCGTGCTCGCCCCGATTCGCGGCGTCTTCGATGAGCAGCACCTGGCCGCTGCCGCGCACGTGCGTAAAGGTGGTCGCCCGGTTGTTCTCGACCAGCGCGTCGTCGGCCGGGTTATCGGGCACGAAGCGGGCTTCGTAAGTATAGAAGTGCGGCTGGTCGAGCTGCCGCCGAATGGTATAGACCTTCTTGCCGGGGGGAAGCTCGATCGCCTCCTCGGCGATCACTTGAGGCTGGTCGTCGGTGCGCTGCGAGACGATCAGCTTGCCCTTGATGATTCCCGATTCTCCCTCGGCCGGCTGCGTGGTGTTGTTGAGCACGACGCGCAGGTCAAAGGGCTGGCCCTTGCGAACGTCGGGGGGAAGCGTGATCTTCTCGACCAGGACTTCGCTGTTCGACGTGAAGAGGACGGGCTGCACATCGATCCCCACGCCCGCCTCCGCCACGTGGCGAGCCTGGTCGAGGGCGTCCCCCATGTTCTGATTGCCGTCGCTGACCATCACGATCCGCTTGGCGGCGTCTTCGGGAAACGTGGCCTGGGCCAGCTTGATGGCGCCGGCCAGGTTGGTCGATTCGGGGTCGAGCGGCGTCTCGATCAGCCGCGGAAGCTGCACGCTCTCGTCAAAGGGGGGCACCTCAATCACGGCCTCGCGGCCGAACACGATCACCCCCACGCGATCGAGGTTCTTACGGTGCTGGCGGATCGATTCGTTGACGAACTCGATCATTTTCTCGCGCCGCTCCGGCGGAATGCTGAGCGACTGGTCGAGCAGATAGATCACGGTCAGACGGTCGTTCGTCCGCACCCACTGGATCTCGGCCAGCGACAGCACGATCAACGAAAACACGACCGACCGCAGCAGCAGAACCACCCACTTACGCACCGCTCCTAGCCCCGACAGGCTGCGACGGCCGAACCACCACATCACGGGCAACAGCGCCAGCAACAGCAGGTACCACGGGCTGTCGAAATCGAGGCGGTAGGGAAACATCGTGGCGAGCGGGAGCGTCGGCCTCCCGGTGGGTCCTATTTGCCTGACGTCATGGTGTTTGGAAGCCGTCGACTAACCTTGCTATCGAGAGGCTGACTCTCGGTCGCCGCCCTACATCACGACCCTCTGCACGCGATGGTTCTGGCTGTCGAGGACGTGGATTCGTCCCTGACTGTCGCGGACCAGCGCCCAAGGGTGATCGAGTTCGCCGGGAGCACGTCCACGGCGGCCCCAGCAGCCGAGCGACTCGCCCGAGCGGCTGAACTTCTGCACGCGGTTGTTGCCCCATTCGGAAACGTACAAATGGCCGGCGTCGTCGAACACCAGCCCATAAGGATAATAAAGCTGGCCCGGTTCGCTACCTTCTTCGCCCCAGACGTCCAGCACCGTCCCTTCGGCGTCGAAGACCTGGATGCGGTGGTTGCAGGCGTCGGCCACCCAGACGTGATCTTGCTCGTCGATCGCCAGGCTCTGCGGCCGCATGAACTCGCCCGGCTCGGCCCCGTGCCCGCCCCACTGAAGCAGGAACTTTCCGTCGGGCGAAAACTTCTGCACGCGGTCGTACTCGCCATATTCCGACACGTAGAGGTTGCCCTTATGGTCTTCCACCGCGTCGGTCACCAGACCGAATTCGCCGGGCGACTGGCCGTGCACGCCTCCCAGCGTGTCGAGCAATTCGCCCTCGGTCGAGTAGACCAGGACACGGTAATAATGCGTGTCGGCCACAAGCAGCCGGCCCCGGTGGTCGAACGACATGCCCGTGGGCCGGCCCGCCACGTGGACTGGCGTCTGCCAGCCGCGGAGGTAGTTGCCGTCGCGATCGAAGACCTGGATGCGGGCCGTCATGTCGACGATGTAGAGGTGATCTTCGGCGTCGATGGCCATGGCCCGCGGCTTCTGAAACCGGCCCTCGGAGATTCCGCGGCTCCCCCACACCGTTTCCAGCCGTCCTGTCGAAGCTCCCTCATCGTCGCAGCCGGCGACGAGCGCCGCCACGAGCAGCAGCGCGGCACGCAGTAGGCGTGGGGCGATCTTGCTATCGGGCGCTTGCATCGGTGGTTGATCCACGAAGCCGAATGGAACGGGGACGGGCCTCGAGTCATCTTAACCGCTTGCCAAGCCACGGGGTAGCAGTTCAATCCCCGCGCGCTGTACAAACACGACAAATTGTCTAAAAATAGGCCAGGGACGCCGCCCAGATCGTCATTTCTGCGTCAGAACCGAGCCTCAGCCGGTCGTTATGCCGTCAGCCGATCGCAATCCGCCATCGCAGGAGGTGGCGCGACGACAGTTTAGCCTCCGAGGCCTATTCGTCCTCGTCCTCTTGTGCAGCCTGGCGTGTGCCGTCGTGTTCCGCGTTTTGCTGCCAGCGGTGGGTGCGGCCCAGCAGGCCGCCAGGCGTTCGGCATGTGTCAACAACTTGAAGCAGATCGGCCTGGCGTTGCACAACTACCACGATGTTTACGGCCGCTTCCCGGCCCCCTCCGTATCCGCTGCCGACGGCAAACCAATGCACAGTTGGCGTGTAGCGATCGTGCCTTTTCTGATCAGCCATCCGTTCTACATGCGGTACGACTTCAATCGGCCGTGGGACAGCCCCGCGAATCTGCGCCTGGCGAAATCGTTTTGCCCTTCTTTCTATGTCTGCCCAAGCGCGAATCAGCCGAGTGGCAGCGGCTTGACGAACTACGTGATGGTCGTCGGGCCGAAGGCGGCGTCTCGTGCGGGAAGTTGGACAGGACTTGATCAGATTACCGATGGCCCCGCGAACACGGTCATCATCGCCGAAATCGCCGATTCCGACATTTTCTGGTCTGAGCCGCGGGACCTGAACATGGACGAGATGAGCTTCCAGATCAACGACCCGTCGAAGCCCGGCATCTCCAGCCATCATCTCCACGGAGCGATGGTGCTGTTCGCCGACGGCACCGTCAAGTTCCTCGATGAGTCGACGAAGCCGGACGACCTGAGGGCCATGCTGACCGCATCGGCAGGCGATAAGGCCGCGACCGAGAAAGAGCGCTAATTGTTATGCAAGAGGAATCGAGTTACGTCTGCGACTCGTGCGGCGAGGAGATCGTGATTCCCCTCGACCTGTCGGCGGGTTCGAGCCAGGAGTACGTCGAAGACTGCCCGGTCTGCTGCCACCCGAACATCATTCGCCTTGAGATCGACGACGACGGGTCGGTCAGAATCTGGGCCGAAGCCGAATAGGCGAGAACCGGGCGGCAGAATGACGCGGGCTTACCCCAGCCACTCCCACTCGGTCAGGTCACCGCAGTTGGGGCACTCGGTGAATGTCTTGCCCGCCTTGAACGGCATGACGATGCTTGCCTTCGGCGGCGAACCGGCCCCGGTCTCGCTGGCCGCCTTCAGCCGTTTCTTGGCGCAGGAGGTGCATTTGTATTTGCCGCTCTGGGGCACCTCGACGCCGGGCACCAACTCGACGGTCTCTTTCCCGTTGTTCTGGTGGCCAAGAACGCCGTAGACGGGGGCCGGAGGTGCGGCGGAGATCGCATAACCTTGCTCACCCTCCAAGGCGGCCGACTCCAGCGCGATCGAAAAGGGGGCCAAAGACTGGATGTTCACGTCGACGTGTTGCGATGCCGCGTCGTCGCTGATGCGATAGCTGGCGTCTTCGCGCACGTCGGCCAGAAAATCGTCGGGCACGCTCAATTGCGGTCCGAACTTGGTCCGCAGCCTCGACCAGTGCTGTTCGGGCACATCGTACCTGCCGGCGTAGATCTCGCGGTCCTCGTAGTGCGCGCCGCACTGGCCGCAGCTTCTCTTTCCTTCCCAAGAGAGCTCGTCCGGCGCGTCGACCATTTTTCGCAGGCGCTGCTCCAGATCGACCTTGATGTAAACGCGGCCGCAGGTGCAGGCCCAAAACCGAAACCGCGAGACGCCCGCCGTCTTCAAGTTGCGGCGAAACAGCTCGATCGCCGCCGCCCGACGGTCGTCGTCTTTCTCTTCCAGGCCGCGGAACAGCGCGGCTACGAAAGGCTTTGCCTCGGGCGCCAGGTGCTCCACGCCCCTGGCGGCTTTGTCGCGCACCAGCGGCTGCTCGTCGCCGAGCCGGTCCAGGAGCGCGGCAAGGGCGTCTTTGGCGGCGGGCCCGATCTGGCCGATGCAGGCAACCGCCCAGTGACGAACGAGCACGTTGTCCGACGTGCTGCGCTGGATGAGAAGGGGCAGTTCGCCCGCTGCCTCCGGACCGACGGCCGCCAGATGGTCGGCCCCTTTCTTTCTTTGCGAGGGGTCGTCGGAAGCGAGCAGACCAAGCCATTCGTCAAGCTTGTGGACGTCGTTCTGCGGCGCCGAACTCGCGGCGGCGCCAGCAACGGCCGCGTCCTTGTGCGGCTTCGCCGCCGACTTCGGCGCGATCAGAAACATTTGACCGCACTGAGGGCACTTGGCTCGTTTGCCGATGTGCTCCTCACGGGCCGAGAGCTTTTTTCCGCACGTGCAAGTGACCGTGAAGGGCATCACGCAATTTTAACATGCGGGCGCCCGCGGTGTCTCGCGCTGGGGGGTCGGTATTACGGCGGCGACCGGGCTTGGCGGGCGAAGTCGCCCGCCGCACGAATGGCGGTTACGGAGACAAAAAAAGCACCCGCTGACGACGAGTCCAACGGGTGCCTACGAGTGGAGCGGAAGGGAGTCGAACCCTCGACCTTCGCATTGCGAACGCGACGCTCTCCCAACTGAGCTACCGCCCCGATAGATGGGCGCCCTATCGGGCAACCCGAACGTACGGGCTTAACTCAACGATTCTAGGATTGCCCCGCCGCCTTGTCAAAAGGCTCGCGAAATCGCGGGAAAATGACCGCCCAGCGGCCCAAGAGAAAACCAGTCCTCTGCCCAATTTTCTTGCCTTGACTAAGCGGAGCATGTACTCTGCCTTGTGAAAGCATGAAGCTTCCTCAGCAAGCCGAACGGAGCCCGGAAACAGGCCCGCACCTTTGTCGCTCGATCACGGGAGCCATGCATGAAAGGTCCTCTCTTTAACTCGTGGCGCCGTTGCGCCGGAAGCAATCGTCGCCGGAAACCGGCTGGCAAATCGCCCGACCGCTGTGGGGCCTTCCGTGCCGCGGGCTGGGAGATGCTCGAACGGCGCATGCTGCTGACCACGATTACCTGGACCGGCGGCTCGGCCCTCAGCAGCAATTGGAGCGATGCGGCCAACTGGAATCTCAATCGCGCCCCGATCAGCGGCGACAGTTTGGTCTTTCCCGCGTCCGCGCAGCGATTGACCAACAGCGACAATATCTCCGGCCTGGGTGTCAACTCGATCACCTTCCAGGGCACGTTCACGCCGGCCACGGGCGGCTACACGATCGGCGGAAGCAGCCTGACGGTCGGCAGCGGCGGCATCGCCGATCACGGCTCCGTCGGCAACCCAAACGCCAGCATCCTGAACCAGATCGACTTGAACGTCGTTCTCGGCGCCTCACAGAACTGGTCGATCAACGACACCAATACCCTCCATCAGCTTTCCGTCAACGGGAACGTGGCCAACGGCGGTTTCACGCTGACCGCGACGGGGACCGGCGCCATCGACCTGGGGGGCCAGATCAGCGGCAACGGCGGCCTCTCCGTCAACGCCACCGCCGGGACTTCGCTCTTGCTCCACCTGACCGGTGCCGACAGCTACACGGGCGCCACCCAGGTGCTTCGCGGTACGCTCGTCGTCAACGGCTCGACCTCTGCGGCTAGCGCGGTCACGGTCAACCCCACCGGCAGGCTGGGCGGCGCCGGGACGGTCGGCGGCCCGATCACGGTTCTGGGCGCGAACAACCTTCTTAACGGGCCCGGCGGCATCCTCGATCCGGGCGCGGGGCCCGACCCATCTAAGGATACCGGCACGCTTTCCAACACGGGGGGCGTCACGTTCCAACTGCCCGGTCCGCCGACGGCCGTCTCCCTCTTGCCCGCCCTGGCGGTGCAATTGGGCGGCACGGCCGCCAGCCCCACCAACGACCAACTCAACTCCGCGGGCCTGGTTTCGTTCTCGGCGGCGACGCTCAACTTGACCACGTTGCCGGGCGCCGGCCCCTTCAACGCCGGCCAGGAGTTCGTCATCGTGCGGGCCGGCGCGCCGATCACCACCACCTTCGTCAACCTGCCCGAAGGCGGCACCATCAGCGACGGCCTGCAGAACTTCACGATCAGCTACGCCGGCAACCGGGTGACGCTCACGGCGCAACCGACCTTCACGTATCTCAACGGACAAACGGGCGACAGCACGCCCGCCACGTTCGTGCAGAATCTTTACCGCGAGTTGCTGGGGCGCGAGGCCGACACAGACGGCGAAAACTACTGGACCAGCGTCTTCGTGCAAGTCAAGAACGCCAGCGGCGCCGCCGTCGCCCAGCAAACGCTCGTCGGCGCGTTTTTCGGATCGAGCGAATACCACGAGAACCTCGTCCAGGGAATCTACGTTGATTTCCTGCGCCGTCCAGCCGACGTCCAGGGACTGTTCTTTTGGGTCGACGAGCTGGCCGCCGGGGTGGACGAGAAGACCGTGGTGGCGAACATCGTCGGCTCGGACGAATACTTCGCCGACGCCGGCAACACGGTGCCGGGCTGGGTGAACGCAATGTACCTCGATTTGCTCGGCCGCCCGGCCGATCCCGGCGGTCTGGCGTTTTGGACCTCGGTCGCCGAGGGTCCGCCTGCGGTGGCCCGCAGCACCGTGGCCTTCGAGTTCTTGAGCAACTCCGAAGCCAACCAGAAGGTGCTCAACGCCGACTACCCGGCCCCGGCCGGCTCGGTCGGCCCGCCGGGCACGCCCGCCCTGGGCGCCTACGGCCTGGCCGACATCACGGGCAACGGCTGGAACAACCTTTATTTCCAGGGCAACCTAGCCCCGGCGGTCGTCGACTCGCTGTTCAACGGCCTGCAAGCCGGCGCGTCGTACAACGCAACCATCGTGCGCATGCTCACGATGGCTCAATACCTCGACGGATGATGCCGCGTGGGGCGGGCGTCGCGTGCCGCTGCGGGACGCGAGGTTGAGACAGCAGGTTGAGATCTGCCGGCAGCCCGGCAACGGCACGATGGAGCGTGCCTGCTACTATACGGGCGTCCCTAAGACCTCCAGAAAGGCACGGATCCACGCGGGATGCGCCGGCCAGGCCGGGGCCGTCACGAGATTGCCGTCGACGTGGGCGCTGTCGAGACCCGCGCTCGGCTCGGCCCATGTGCCGCCGCAGGCCGCCACGTCCGGCTTCAGGGCCGGGTAAGCCGTGCAGGTCCGCCCCTTGAGCGCTCCGGCCGCCGCCAGAAGCTGGGCCGCGTGGCAGATGGCCGCGATCGGCTTGCGGGCGTTGGCGAAGTGCCGCACGATCTCGATCACGCGCGGATTGAGGCGCAGATACTCCGGCGCCCGCCCGCCAGGCACCACCAGAGCGTCGTAGGCCTCGGCCTTCACCGACGCAAAATCGGCGTTGAGACGAAAGTTGTGGCCGCGCTTCTCGCTGTACGTCTGGTCCCCCTCGAAATCGTGCACGGCCGTCCGCACCACGTCGCCCGTCTTCTTGTCCGGGCAGACCACGTCGACCTGGTGACCAACCAGCAGCAACATCTGGTACGGCACCATGATTTCGTAGTCTTCTACGTAGTCGCCGGCTAGCAGCAAAATTCGCTTTGTGGTCTTGGGCACCGGAGGCCTCCTGTTTTTCGGGATGCTGGGTCGATGAGGAGCGATCGGGTGCCTATTCTAGCGAAACAGGCGCGACCGGCCCACGGAAAGTTGCGCTGGCACTCCATGACGGGGAGGCGGTCGCCACACGCCCGCGTTCTCTGAGCGGAAGCAGCGCGCCCAGCAAACGGTCCGTCTTGCCGCCGTCTCTCACGGCCGGCTTGGCCGCTCATCACCGTCGCGACCGATCATCCAAAGGATGAAGACCACAAGGAGCGCGACGAACATAATCAGAAACATGCTCATGCCGACCTCCTTTGCCCGCCAAGCGTGCCCAAACTCGCCCACCATGAGCGATTTTGGATCAGCCAACAGGCCCCGACCCCCAAGACGGAAAATGGGGCAATCCCCGTGCCACGCCCCCGCTTACCTTGCTTAGTCCGCATTTACCCCACGCGCCCCCGGTGACGTGGTGCGCTGCGTGTAGCAGAATCCCTCAGAATTTTGGCTTTAACCTGCTGCCGCGCGACTTCTCACGAAGCCGGTTACGGGGAGTGCATAAGGCGTACCTGAGAGCCGGCGGGCAGGCGAAACACCCGCACCACAATGCTGCTAATGTTGACACGCGGAGGCCGACGGGAATATCACTTGGTGTTCAACAAGGAGGAAAGCCCCGATCTTGTCCACGTGGCACAGCGCCAAGGAGGATGCGATGAGCGATGCGTTGAGTGCGGGCGACTTCGACCTGCATCAGCGCGCGGCGGAATGTGCCTCCGGCCGCTTCGCGAATCGGTTTCAACAACTGCCCTGGCCGCGGCTCGATGTGCGCGGCCGGCAAAACGCCTCACTGCTGGGGCTGCTCGTGCTGCTGGAACTGATCGCCACGGCGCTGACGCCAGTAGGCTCGTCGGTGACCGAGTCGTATTGGGATTATATGTTGATGGCCTCGATGGGCGCGTCGCTGGCCGCGCCGGCGTTGCTCGCGCTGTGGGCCGTCTTCGGCCCCCAGCCGATCGCCTTCCGTCTGCCGGCCACCGCCTGGCTGGCGGCCGCCCAGTATCTCGGACTCATGTACGGCGAATCTCGCAACGCCGGCAAGAGCGACTGCGAACTTGCTTACTTTGGCATCTGGATGCTGGGCTTTGTCATCCTGCAGTCGCCGTTGTGGCTTCTTCGCGCCGCACGACGCTGGCGACTGACGCTCGATCCGGCGACTTGCGTCGCAAGCGAGACCGCAGGTCATCACGTTCCGCCGCGCGCCCGCGGCCACTTTACATTGCGCAGCGTCTTTTTCTGGACACTCGCTGCGGCGGTCCTGCTGGCCGTGTTGCGAACGCTGACGGCCGACGCGGCTCCCAAACTGGCCGACGTGCTGGCTGGCTTGCCCGACGCCTGCATTGACTCCCTGTTTGTCGTCCTGGGCGGGTTGCCCGTAATTCCGCTGGCTTGGATCGTGCTGGCCGCGGGCCGCCGGCCCGTGCTGCGGATCGTGCTAACGGCGCTGCTGCTGGCGGGCGTGGCGGGCGGCATTCCGCTTTTCCTCTACCTGGAAGAAGGTTGGGACGGATGGCCGGAGTTGGCGGCCATCGTCGGGGGAACGATCGTCAACGGCCTGCTGAGCCTGACCGTGATTCTTTTCTGCGGATACCGCCTCGACAGGCAGCCGCGCGCCTCGGTAGCCAACGCCCATCTGCCGGTAACGCCGAGTGGGCTTGTCGAGCGGACGCCCCTTTCGGTCCGTCGCCTGGCGATGGGCTTTCTTCCGTTGTTGGTGCTGGCCGGGGCGTTGGCACTGGCGCTTCCCCAACGGCTGGAGGAATGGCGGAGGGCGGATGTCACGGCCGAATGGGAACCACGCGGCTTCCAGGTAGCGTTCGACGACGACGGCCGGATCAGCTATTTGACCTATGAGAGACGCAGGCACGTCTCCGACGAAGCATGCCGGCAGATCGCGCGTTTGCCTGCCCTGGAAACTCTCCATCTCACGGGGTCGAAGATCGACGACCGGCAGCTTGCACTTCTGGCTCCGCTGCCCTCGCTTCTCAGGCTGAGTCTTCGCAATTGCGAGGTGACCGACGCAGGCTTGAAGGAGTTGCGGCGACTCAGCCGGCTTGAAAGTCTGGACCTCGTTAATACGCGTGTCAGTGACGCGGGGTTGGCGCACCTGGCCGCGCTGTCGAACTTGCAGTCGCTCGAACTGGCGGTCACCGAAATTAGCGACGACGGCCTTAAGGCGCTCCCGAAACTTCCGAGGCTGAGCCACCTCGACGTTTCGCTCACGGCCGTAAGCCGGGCGGGCGCGGACGAGTTTCGCCGCGCGTGTCCGGGCGTCGAACTGGACTCTGGGGCCTGCGATTTTCAGGTTGGCTGTTTGCTTGCCGACGCGAAGTCGCGCGCCGCCCTGGGTGTGCCGCCGCTTGGGCTCGTAAACCAAATCGTCCCGCTCGAACGTCTGCACTTGCGAGGCGAGAAGACGGTGGGCGGCACGGTCTTTCGGGTGACGGACAAGGCGATCGTCGAACTCTTGAAAGAGGCTCCGCTCGAAGAGCTTGACCTGCGCGAGACGGCCATCACCGACAACGGTTTGCTGGCGCTGGCGAAACTCGCCGGTCTCAAGCGGCTCGACCTGCGCGGCACGTCGGTGAGCGAACAGGCCGTGGCACGGTTGGCCGAATCGCTGCCGAGCTGCCAGATCGTCGTCGCAGGCACAGTACGTCGTTAATTCGCGCAGCCCTTGTCGCCTTGCGATCCGCGAAAGGGCGTGCTCACGGCGCCGGCACCGTCTCGAGCAACCGGTCGATCACCTGGTCGACCGAGACCCCTTCGGCTTCGGCCCGGTAGCCCACCAGAATCCGGTGCCGCAACGTGGCGTGGACGAGCAAGCGAATGTCGTCGATCGTCACATGAGCGCGCCCCTCGAAGAGCGCTCGGACCTTCGCGCCGAGCACCAAAAACTGGGCGGCGCGCGTCCCGGCGCCCCAGCTCACCCAATCGTTGATGAAGGCGGGTGAGCCGGACTGGCCCGGCCGGCTGGCGGCCGAGAGGCGCACGGCGTAACGCACCAGCGCCTCGGCGATCGGAACGCGGCGCACCACCTCGTGAAAGTTCCGCACGTCCTCGCCCGTGTAGAGCGGCTCGATCGGCTCCGGCCGGCGCGAGGTCGTCTGGTTCACGACCGCCACCTCGTCGTCTTCCGGCAGGTAGTCGATCTCCACGTTGAACATGAAGCGGTCGAGCTGCGCCTCCGGCAGCGGATAGGTTCCCTCCATCTCGATCGGGTTCTGCGTCGCCAGCACGAAAAAGGGCTCTTCAAACGTGTAGCGCACGCCGCCGACCGTCACCTGATGCTCCTGCATCGCCTCAAGCAGCGCGGCCTGCGTCTTGGGAGGCGTGCGGTTGATCTCGTCCGCCAGAATCACGTTGGCGAAAATGGGTCCTTTGACGAACTGCATCCGCCGGTGTCCGTCGGGCGTCTGCTCCAGGATCTCCGTCCCCGTGATGTCGGCCGGCATCAGGTCGGGGGTGAACTGGATGCGCTGGAACTTCAGGTGAAAAATCTGGGCGATCGACCGCACGAGCAAGGTCTTCGCCAGCCCCGGAGCGCCCGTGATCAGGCAGTGCCCTCCGGCGAACAGGCTGATGAGGAGCTGTTCGATGACCTGCTTCTGGCCGACGATGACCTTGGAAAGCTCCGCGTCGATGCGCCGCCGGCCGACGCGAATCTGCTCCACGATCTGCTGCTCGGCCTGGAACGGGTCGGTTTCTGTGGGCACATTTTGCATACACGGTGGAAGCCTGGTGCGTAGGGTGGGACGAGCGAAGCGAGTCCCGCCGGTTCATATTATTGCTGCGCTGGGACCCGCTTCGCTCGTCCCGCCCTACGAGAGAGGCCCGCGGCACTAGTGGGTCATGGCGTAGGTCACGATGTTGATCCCAAGGGGATAGGCCCACTTCTCCGACATTTCGCGAAAGTATCGCGGATCCTCGCCTTCGCGCTCCCAACCGTCCCCTAGGTCGGTGTTGTGGCAGATGATGGCCATCATCCGTCCCTTGTCGTCGAACAGCGCGCGGTAGTGGGGCTCCTGCGCATCCCAGCGCTCGAACGTCCGGCCGCCGTACCAGGCGTGGATGCTAGGGATCTGCGGTTTTTGCTTCAGGTCGTAGACGCAATGGAAGATCTCGTGGTCCAGCGGCAGTTCGACCGGCTCGCGGTCGGGAAAGACGCGCTTGATGTTCCGGTAAAACCCGTACCACTCATCCTCCCCCCAGAAATCGTCGACCATCAAAAACCCGCCGTTGAGCAGGTATCGCCGCAGACCGGCCACCTCCGGCTCGGTGAGCATCATCGTCCCCGGTTCGATGATGTAGATGAACGGATAGTCGAAGAGGCGTTCGTCCGTCAGCTCGAGGATTTTGCTGCGAGGATCGACATTGAGTGACGTCAACTCGTGCAATCGGTATGAGAAATTCAGGTCGCTGTCGGGGAAATCGGTCAGCCAGCGGTTGTACCACTCCGACGTGTAGCGGATGCGGACGAACGTGAACACGTCGTTTTTGAACTCTTTGTCGTTCTCCCATTCGGGCACGCCGTTGCGATCGACCATTTCGGGGTCGATCATCTGCTGCCGTCGCCAGCCGCGCTGTGCAAAGCTCATGGCCGCGATCGAGACGACGAAGAGAGCGACGAGCAGAACGCGGCGAGTTGTGGCGGAGATTCGGGATAACATTGGAATATCTCTTGCCGCAATACGCGGCAAATGAGCCTTGAACGGGTTCTCTACCGTCTCTTGGATTTCGTCTCGGAGTTCTCTGTGTTGGCCTTCTGGGGCGAGGGTGCCTGTTGTTGCGTCTTTGGATTCTGCTGTGGCTGTTCTTTCCCGTCCATCTCCGCGATGATGGCCAACAGCTCGCGCTGGGCGGCCCGATAGCGCGGGGCCTCTTCCAGCGCTTCGAGCGCCTGACGTCTGGCCGCCTTAAGATCGCCGCAGCGGTGCAAAAGGGTTGCCAATTGATAGTGAGCCTCGGCCGGATCGAGCGGGTCGAGCAGCAGCAGGGCCCGCCAGGAGTCGATGGCGAGCTTGTGGTTTCCCAGGTGGTCGGCCGCGGTCGCCAGGCCACGGTAAGGGGCGGGGCGCAGGGGATTGATGGCCAGCAGGCGATCGCCAAAGGCGGCCGCGCCCCCCCAGTCTTCGCTTTGCAGAGATAGCTCCATCAACCGGTTCAGCGCGTCGACGTTGTCGTCGGTCAGAGAAACGATCCGCTCCAACGCGGCCCGTTCGTGTTTCGTGTCCCCCAGCTCCCGGTATACAGTGGCCAGCCCTGTGTACGGGTTACCCGCCCCGGTGTCCTCCGGGTAGAGCTCGGCCATCTTTTCCAGCGGCTCAAGCGCCGCCCGCCACTGTTTTTCGGTGATGAGCTGGCTCGCCAGACGGCCCAGCGCACGGTAGTTGTCGGGGTGCTCCTTCAGCCAGGCCGCCACGGCCTTCGTTCCGGCCGCGGCCGGAAGTTTCGGCTCCGCCCAGTCGGCTTTCGGCGCCATCTGCTTGGCCCGCTCGGCGGCGAACGCCGCGAACTCGCGGTCGAGCGCCTCCAGCGAACCGGCGTAGCGGGCCAGCGAATCGTTGATCGGCATGCCGACCCCCAGATCGACGAGAACGCGCTTGAGCGTCGGCAGGCCGTACTTCTCGATGAAAAACTCCACGACCAGCGACGACTCGTAGTAGGCGAACTGCAGGTGCAAGGGGGTTGGGGGGTGCAAGAACGCGCCGCTGAGCTGGCTGACCGGCGTGAGATCGTCGCCGAGCATCATCTCGCGGTAGCGGGGGTTGATCGTTTGCCCCCAGGTCGGATCGGCCTGCCGTTCTTCGTAGACCGAGATCCCCTCGCTCAACCAGCGGGGCATCTTGTTGGCCGTCTTGTGGAGCGTGACGACGTGACAGAACTCGTGCCACAGCGTCGCCTCCCAGTTCGTCGGGTGCTCTCCCTGCGAGGCCGGGCTGTTGGCCGTGATCACGCGGCCGAAACAGACCCCCAAAAAGCCCGCGCCGCCGGGAAGGCCGAACGTGCGGATGGCAAAATCCTGCTGGCGAGGAAACAGCTCAACCAGCACCGGCTCGGCGATCTTGACCTCGTATTTCTCGCACAGCCGCTCGTTGGCGCGTTTCAAAAGATCGAGCACGCGCGGCCCATAAATCTCCGCCTCGCGGGCCTCCATTCGCACCAGAAAGCCGTCCGCTTCCAGCGTGCGGAACGTTCCCAGGCTGTCGTGCAGGGTCACTAGGTTGTGGGCCAGCACGTTGTAGCCGTCTTTGTCGTAGACCTCGGTCGCCAGCGGCCAGCCGTCGGCTTCGTCTCCCAGCCGCAACAGGTCCTGGGCGAGCTGGATTTTGGCCGGCAGGAAATCGGCGTCGAACTGAAGAGCCTGTCGCTGGTAGCGGGCCCCTTCGGCGAACCGGTATTTCTGCGACAGCTTCGAGCCGATCAGATGGTCGACGGCCGGGTTGGCGGGCCACGAGCGCAGGGCCGCCTGCCGACATTCGTTTTCCTTTTCCGGCTCGTTGTTGAGGTGCGCCAGCACGGCCAGGTAGGCCCAGTGAAGCGGGTGCTCCGGATTGATCTGGCGGACCCGGGCGAGGACCTCGTGGGCCTGCGTGTAGCGCTCCGAATCGACGTGGTCGTCGACCAGAAAGAGCAGGCTGTCGACGTGCCGGGGATTGATCGCGAGCGCCGCTTCGACGGCGTCCTGGGCCAGCTTGGGGTCGCTGGGAGCGAAGGCACGTGCCAGGCCGAATTGCGCGTCGGGTTCGTCGGGCGCGAGTTTCGTGGCCCGCTCGAACAGCTCGGCGGCCAGGGCAAAATCGTTCTTCTCCAGCGCCAGCTCGCCGCTTGCCAGCCAGGGATCGACGAGCACCGGTTGCTGTCTCTTGGCGTCGTTGTAGAGCGAATCAAGCACCTTCTTGGGATCGACTCCGAGCGAGAGCATGAAGCGTCCCACGACCACTTCGGCGGCGGCGTCGCGATATCGCCAGGCGGACTGGCGAAGGTGCTGGCCAAACGCCTCGGCGAGCCGCGCGGCCCGGTCGGGCAGGTTGTTGAAACGATAGACGTCCCGCCCGGTCCAGTGCAGCGGCGCGCTGTAGGGGAAGCGGCCGAGGGCCGTTTCCAGGGTCGCGCGGGCGTCGGCATAACGGCCGAGCGTCATCTCCCCCTTCAGCTTGAGCAGGAAGAAGGCTTCCGTCGCTTCGCCGCCGGAGATGCTTTTGGCCGCGAATTCGATCGATTCGGCGTATTGGCCGGTGCGATAGAGCTTTTCACCCTGCCGCAAATCGGCCGCCCAAAGGAGGCCACCCGCGAGAACGGCGGAGAAACCCAGATGGGCGCCCAGAAGAAACGGAAAGCAATGCCTTAGCAACGACCAAACCAGGGAGAACCGGATTTTGGCGAATCGTGGCATCATGTGCTTTAAGTCACCGGACGCCGTTGATTGTCGCCTACGGGCGGCGGTTTGTCACCTGGAGCCGGAGATTCGGTAGGCTCCTAAGTTGAAATTGCCCCGCACTCCCCCCGCGCAAAGAGCGGGCCACCGCACGCTCGGCGCGGTGGCCCTTTCTTTTACGTTCTCGGTCGGCGCGCTGTCTGCTCTCGCCGCCCGCTGTCGCGTGCCCTTCACTCGGAAACGGTCGCTTCGTCTCCACGCCAGTCCGGGGCGGCCGAGAATCGGGCCACGCGGTCGAGCGTCTGCTTCAGCCAGTTGCACGCTTTGCCCGCGGCCGGCTTTTCCTCGGCCGCGAACTTGAACACGGCCCCGCTCGTCGGCGGTTTCAGGCACGTCACCGGCGTCCTGACCGAGCCCGCCACCGTGTGCGTTTGCGACGACGACCGCCACGGCCGGGCCTCGGTCGCCAGGGTGGTGATGATTAAATCGTACCGGTCCTTCGCCGGCTTGACCGCGAAGTATCGTTCCTGCGCCTCGGCCATCTCGAGCGCGGCCCGCTCGGCCCTCGCGTCACCCGCCAGGTACAGCGCGAGAAACGCTTTGGCCGTACCGATCTCTTCGGTTGACTTAAAGAAGTAGCGTTTTACGTTGCCCGTGGCCGTGCACGAGATAACCATCCAGTCGCCGTGCCATTTCGCGGGCACGACGAAGCGGAAGGAAAGCGGCTTGATCCCCTCGAACGTGCCGGCCGCGGAACGGCGCAGTTTGAAGAACACGCCATGCTCGTTCTCCAGCGTGCCGCTGGTGACGACCGCCCTGCCGGGCGGGATCTTCTTGGTTGTTTCCTTCAACTCGTTGCGGTGCGTCGCGTTGGCGTTGGCCGCCGGTAACGCGCTGGTCACGACGGCGCCGTTGGCGTGCTCGTTGCCTGCTCCGATTGAGATCGTCGTACCTACCGTCGCTCCAACCGACCGGAGGGTCTCCGTCGTCTTCACAACTTCGATGTGGTCGGCCACGTCCGCCTCGATCAGGGTCCGCGGCAAGAAGTCGACGATCCGCAGCCTTTCGGCCGGGCTGGTGATCTCAAACTCAAGCTGTTCGACGTCCTTTTCTTCCCCTTTTTCCACCCGCACGGAAACGCGCAGGTCGGCTTCCATAATCTTCTCGTCGGGGTGAACCATCGCGAATGCTGGCGGCGTCACGTCGCGGCATTCCACCATGTAACCCAGGTCAAAACCGACCTTTGGCCCGTTTGCGAAAACTGCGGGGGTAGACGGCCCGAAGGCGGTTCCCACGACCACTGCCAGCGCCGCCAGATGGTATCCGGACGCCCGGCGGCTAAGTGAGCTAAGAGTTCCCATCGTCGGCCTCCTCAATCTTTTGCACTCGATAGGTGACTGTTTGTAGTTTGCAAACCCTATGCCAGGGGCAGCGGTCGAAAATGGCGTCCATTCCTGTGTGTAATCCAATACCGCCTGGACTACCAATGCTTACGGGACCTTGCCAAGAAGCGTTCGTCTTTTTTCCGAAATGTTCAAATAAAAGGTCTCGCGTCGTGGGCAGGTCGTCGTCTTTTGTCCACCTTATCAGTCGAGACACAAAAGGAACCGTCTCGGTTCCCTTCTGGGCAAGTTGTGAGGGAAGAGACTTTTACCGCGCAATGCGTGTGCGTTGGAGCCCAACAGACGGCCGGGTGCGCACCAATTCGATCACGTTTGTCCCAGAATGAGGCGGCGACCGCCTCGCCGACCCGGCGCGACCCCGCCAAGCGTTTACGGCAAGCCCAACCGCCAACCGGATCAGCCGGCCGCTTCCTCCGCACCTTGTTCAACCCCTCTGGCCGACGCGGCCTCGCGCAGCCATGCGTCTTGCCAGGTCCGCACGTTCAGCGGATCGGCCGGGTCGAGCTTTAAAAGTTGCTCCACGACGCGCACGGCAAGTTTCAGTTTGCCCAATTCATGCAGGCACCAGGCCAGCCCTTTCGCTGCTTCGAGAAAGGGCCGGTTGGCCGGCAGGCGGTAGGGAAGCGGCGCGTCGAGCCCGCCGGCCGGAAACGCGGAGAGCCCGATTTCGTAGGCGTACCCAAAGTGGCCTCGCGCCAACTTCAGGTCGCCGTCGGCCAGCGCCTGCTCGCCAAGCATCCGGTGCGCCGCCACGAAATCGCTACAGCCGTTCAACAGCCAGCGCATCTCGTCGATGGCCACGTCGATCTCTCCGGCGTCGAGCATCTGCTGCACTTCTTCCAGGTCTTCGCCGCGCTCGAGGGCACATCGCGGATGCACCAGTTCCCAGGCGCGTTCGCCCGCCTTGCGCCGAACGCGCAGCGCCGTGCGACGGCGGCGGAACCCCAGATCGTCGTCGACGTCCTCGGCGGGCCGTACCCGGGCCGGCTTTTGTTTGCGGCGTGCCATGGAACGCATTATATCGACTGGTTGTGTCTCCGGTCGGTAGCGATTTCCGTCAAACGCGCTGTCTAGCAGTCTGTTGAAATATTCAAAAACCGTGAAAACGACATCGATTTATACGGGGTTTTTGTACCTACTTTGATGCGTTTCCGAATATTTCAACAGACTGCTAGGCCGCCCAACGTCCGGACGGTAGACTGCGCCATCCCATGACGAGCCTTTCCGCATCGCCCGCCTGCCAATGGCCTTCCGCGGCCTGGAAACGCCAGTTCCGCCGCAAGCTGGTCGATTGGTATCGGCGCCACGCGCGCGACCTCGAATGGCGCCGCTCGCGAGATCCGTACCGGGTTTGGGTCAGCGAAATCATGCTGCAACAGACCCAGGTCGCCACGGTGGCCGATTACTTCCCCCGCTTCGTCGCCGAGTTTCCTGACGTCGCCTCCCTCGCGGCGGCCGACGAGGCCCGGGTGCTGCGCCTCTGGGAAGGCCTGGGGTATTACCGCCGGGCCAGACAACTGCACCAGGCGGCCAAGCTCATCGTAGCCGAGCACGGGGGGCGGTTTCCCAGCGAGGTCGAGACCGTGCGCAATTTGCCGGGCATCGGCCGCTATACGGCCGGAGCGATTCTCTCCATCGCCTTCGATGCCCGCCAGCCGATTCTCGAAGCAAACACCATCCGACTTTTCAGCCGGCTGATCGCCTACCGGGGCGACCCCCGCTCCAAGTCGGGCGAGAACCTCCTCTGGCTGCTGGCGGAAGAACTGCTTCCGGCGAGCGGCTCGAGCCAATTCAACCAGGCGTTGATGGAACTGGGGAGCCTCGTCTGCACGCCGCGCGCGCCGGCCTGCGAGCCCTGCCCGGTGCGAAGCCTCTGCCCGACGCATCGCGACGGTCTGCAAGACTCCATTCCTCCACCAAAGCCCAAGCCCCGGATCGAAGCCGTTCGCGAACTGCTGCTCGTCGTGCGGAACCAAGACCGCGTTTTGTTGCGCCGGCGCCACGCGACGGAACGTTGGGCCGGATTGTGGGATTTTCCCCGCTTTCCAATCGACGGCGCCGACGGCTCTTCGACCGAAGCGGTCCTGGAGAAACTCGCCGCGACGACCGGCGTGAAGGCCCGGGTCGCGGCGCCGCTCACGACCATCAAGCACGGCGTCACACGTTTTCGTATCACGCTCGACTGCCATTGGGCCGACTGCTTGCATGCTCCCCGGCGACTGCCCACAGGCATCCGCTGGCTGCGCCCCACGCAACTGGCCGACTACCCCCTCAGCACCACGGGCCGCAAAGTAGCCATTGCGGTTTGCGGTGGCTCGTGAAGCGAGTGAGAAGTCAGGCGGCGATCGGCCGGCCAAACGTGTCGCGTGTTTGACGTCCAAGACGCAATGTCTTAAAATTCAGCGAATGCGGGTTATTCACCGGCCCACACCAGCCGGAAGCGAGGGTCACGACAGGACTTCCCTCGCTTACGCTTCGGGTTGGTGTGGGGGCAGTCACGGGGCCGGTGAATAATCCGGCGAATCGACACCCGATCAAATCGTGACTTTGAGCAGGCGCTCATGAGACTCCCATTGCTCCACGGCTTCATCCGCCGCGCTTCCGTCGTCTCGCTTCTTTGCACGGGGCTGGCACTGCTGTCGCTCCTCGATCGCCCGACGTCGGCAAAGGATAAAGAGTCCGACGAGTTGTCGGCTAGCGAGCGGGCGTCGCAACTGGAAACGATGCGCAAGATCGCCCGGAGTATCACCATCTGCGAGCTTTCCGGCGAGAAACGGTCGCCGTTGCGGCTGCTCGACGAACCCGTGCTGCGTTATGCAGACAACACCCGCCGGTCGCACGATTCGACCATCTGGATTTGGACGAGCGGCGGACGTCCCGGTGCGCTCGTCGGCGTGGAATACTACCCCGAGCGGCCGCGCGAACCGAAATGGTTGTCTGAGATTGTGTCCTTGTCCGCCGACCGGATCGCTGTGGAACGGGAAAAGAAAACCATCTGGACCGCTCGTGAGCCGGGACTGCGGCTGCAATCGCTGCCCGACGCGCCGCAACCGGCACGCAAACCGGCCGCCCGGTTGGCGCAGATGAAACAGTTTCTGCGGCGGTTCACGGCGCACGAACGCGCGGTCGTCGAAGGCCGCATCGAGCTGCGACCCCTGAACCAACCCCTCTACCGTTATGACGACGACGAGGCCCGGACAAGCGACGGCGCGATCTTTGCGTTTGCCAACGGAACGAACCCCGAAGTTCTGCTGGTCCTCGAGGGGCAGAGCGACGGGTGGAAATTCGCCTTCGCTCAGTTGACCGGGGCGGAAGTTTTTGCCGAGTTGGACGGGAAGCAGGTGTGGGAGTGCCCGGACGCCGATCCGCCGGCCGTGCGGGACAGCTATTTTAATAGCTGGGTCGCGGGCGAGGCGGAGTAGATCGGTTCTCGTCGTGTCGGTACGCTCACGGCACGTGGATAAGGGCAGACGAAGACCACCGTGGCGCCCTACCGCCCTCACCTCACCTCTCTCAGAGGGAGAGCGATACGAGTTACCTGACGTCCTCTTTGCGCGGCGCTTCGGCCGGAGTGAGGCCGAAAAGAAAGTGCATCAGGTCGCGCGTGCCTAGCGTGCGCGTGCTGACGAGCAGCTCGCCGGCGTCGTAGCCGGCCGCCTGACCCTGCTGCAAAGCGAACGCCCGCACACGCTCAAGCACGTGCCCCTTCGCTGGCGGAAACTGCGTTTCGTAGCAGCGGATCGCCGCCAACTTCGTCTCCAGGGTGGGGCCGATGTCGACCACCAGGTGCCCGGCTCCCGGCGGAAGGCCGAGCGCGGCGAAGGCCAGCGTGTAATAGAGGTAGCCCGAAATGGTGTGCACCGGCAGGCCGTCGAAATGTTCCTCCCACTTCGTCAGCCGTGAATAGAAGACGGCCGCATCGGTGATCTGCATGGCCTGGAAGTGGTCCGGCGAGGCGAGCGGCGTCTTCTCGCCGAAACCGAGGACGAGCTTCGGCCGGTAGCGCCGGAACTCCTTGGCGAGCGCCACGCGGGCCTCAAAACTGTCGAACAGGCGGCGGTTCGTCAGGCCGAGCTGGATGCGCCTCGCCACACCCAGCGTCTCGGCGGCCCGTTGGGCCTCGGCCAGCCGCACTTCCGGGCCGGGAGAGAGCGGGGTCGGCTCGCCGTCGGTGAGGTCGATGATTCCCACGCGGTAGCCTTGCCGGGCCAGCATGGCCAGCGTGCCGCCGCACGCAATCTCGACGTCGTCGGGGTGCGCGCCGACGGCGATGACGTCCAGCCCGGCGGGCGATGGAGAATCCGTTGTCGGTGAAGTCGAGCCGGCGGGCACGTTATCGGATGAAGAGGAGGTTAGCCGACGGGTTGCACAAGGCAGATGCAGCCGTCATGGTACGGACTGTGCGGGCCGCGATCAAATGAAAAGCGCGGCCGCCTCAACCACACGAATCCGAAACACAACGCTCAAAAACGATGAACCGGCTCGCCCAGGAAACCAGCCCCTATCTGCTGCAGCACGCCAACAACCCGGTCGACTGGCATCCCTGGGGTCCGGAGGCGATTGAGCGGGCGCGGCGTGAAGACAAGCCGATCTTCCTTTCCATCGGCTACTCCGCCTGTCACTGGTGCCACGTGATGGAGCACGAGAGTTTTGAGAACGAAATGATCTCGCGGCGGCTGAACGCGGGATTCGTCTCGATCAAGGTCGATCGCGAGGAACGCCCCGACCTCGACCAGATCTACATGACGGCCGTGCAGGCGATGACGGGGCGCGGCGGCTGGCCGATGTCGGTCTTTCTCACGCCGGACCTCAAGCCCTTTTACGGCGGCACATACTGGCCCCCCACGGCACGGATGGGAATGCCCGGCTTCGACCAGGTGATCGAGGCGGTCCTTGACGCCTGGCGGAACCGCCGCGAACAGGTGAACGCCCAGGCGGGCGAGCTGGCGGCCGACATCGACCGGGCGGGCCGCATGGCGCTTCCGCCGGGCGAGCTTTCGTCGAAGCCGATCACCGCGGCGGAGGCCGCGCTGGAGCGCATTTTCGACCACCAGCACGGCGGTTTTGGAGGGGCTCCAAAATTCCCGCACCCGATGGATCTGCGGCTGCTATTGCGTTGCTGGCGACGCGAGCCGCGAACGGAGCTGCTGAAGATCGTCACCCTTACGCTCGACCGCATGGCGGCCGGCGGCATCTACGACCAGATCGGCGGGGGCTTTCATCGCTACAGCGTCGACGAACGTTGGCTGGTGCCGCACTTCGAGAAGATGCTCTACGACAACGCTCTTTTGTCGCTCGCTTATGTGGAGGCGTTTCAGGCCACCGGCCAACATGACTACGAGCGGGTAGCGCGGGAAACGTTCGACTTTGTGCTGCGCGACATGACCTCGCCGGCGGGGGCCTTCTTCAGCACGCTGGACGCCGACAGCGAGGGGGAGGAGGGCAAGTTCTACGTCTGGACTCCGGCCGAGGTCGAAGCCGTTCTGGGAACCGAGGCCGCCGAGACGTTCTGCCGGGTTTACGACGTCAGCGAGGAGGGGAATTTCGAGGGTCACAGCATCCTCAACCTGCCTAAGACGATCGACCAGTGCGCCCAAATTCTGGGGCGCGACCTGGGCGAGTTTCAGGCCGAGCTGGCTGCCAGCCGGACGAGGCTGCTTGACGTCCGCAACAAACGGGTCTGGCCCGGACTGGACGACAAGGTGCTCGTGAGTTGGAATGCCCTGATGATCGAGGCGCTCGCCCACGCCGCCGGCGCGCTCGACGAGCCCCGCTACTTGAACGCCGCCCGCGCCGCGGCTGATTTTCTGCTGGGCAACCTGCGCCGGGCAGACGGCCGCCTGCTCCACTCCTGGCGGTCGGGCCAGGCGCGCTTCGACGCCTACCTCGACGACTACACCTATCTGGCCAACGCGCTGGTAGCCCTTTACGAAGCCAGCTTTGAGGAGCGTTGGATCGATGCAGCCGTCGAACTGGCCGACATCGTGCTGGCACAATTCGAGGACGAAGAGGCGGGCGGGTTTTTCTACACGGCCACCGACCACGAGCCGCTGATCTCGCGGCAAAAGGACGTGCAAGACAGCTCGGTCCCCAGCGGCAACTCGATGGCCGCCACCGCGCTGCTGCGGCTAGGCAAGCTCTGCGGCCGCAACGACTACCTGCACGCCGCCGAGCGAACCCTCAAGGCGTTCATCATGCTCTTGGAGAAGCACCCCAGCGCGGCCGGCCAGATGTTGATCGCCCTCGACTACTACCTCGGTCCGACGCCCGAGCTGGTGCTTACCGGGTTGTCGCCGCAAGACGGGCACGTTGCGGCCGGCCTGCGGCGACGCTTCCTGCCAAATAAGGTTATCGCTGGCCGCCCGGCGCCGGGCCACAGCCGGTCGCTGGACGGCCTTTTCGAGGGAAAGGCGGCGGATCGCCAGCCGACGCTCTACGTCTGTCGGGAGTTCAGATGCGAACCGCCGGTGATCGGCGAGCAGGCCATCGCCAGCGCCGCGGACGCGCTGTAGGGCATCGCCTCGACACGTTCAACCGACGGCAACCGGGTTGGTAAGCTCAGGCGTCGAAAACGGCGAAAACTTCGCTTCGTGCTTGCCGGTCGACTGGAATGGCCCCACGTCGAACCCGTTCACCGAGGCGACGTGCAAATGGGGGTGCTGGGACAGGTCGATCTCGTGCAAACTCGGGTCCTCGACCCGTTCGCCCGACGGCGAGCGGATGCCCTGCACCTTGGGACGAAATGGACGGTGCGGGTTGAAATCAACAACCACCGCATCCACGCCGTCGTTGAGCGTCACGATCTGGCCGATGGGAAACGGCGGAATGATCTCGTGAAACGCCTGCTCGATGAGCGGATCGAAGGCGCCGGTACACAGCGTTCGCATTTCGTGGAGCGCTTGCACGGGCAGCTTTGCCTCGGAGTAGCAGCGTTTGGCCGTCGCCGCATCGTAGACGTCGCAAACGCTGGCGATCCGCGCGAAAATCGGAATTTGTTTTCCCTGCAGGGGCGGCAGAGGATCGCCCGTGCGTACATCTCGCCTGGCCGGGTAGCCGGCGCCGTCGAATCGTTGGTGGTGATTCAAAACCACCTGTGCCGCGGCCGACGGCACACGTCCCCTGACCATCTCATATCCGAAGACCGGGTGCTGACGAACGACCTCCATCTCTTCGCTTGTCAGCCGGCCCGGCTTGTGCAGGATGGCCGCGGGCAGTTTCATCTTGCCGACGTCGTGCAGGAGCGCGCCCAGGCCAAGCACCTGCAAATCCTTGGCCTCGCGGGCCGACTTCCAGGTCCGTTCCGCGATCACGTATCGTTCCAGCTTCAAACCCAGCAGCAACGACAAGTAGCAGACGTTGGCCGCGTGGGAGAGCAGGTAATTGTCAAAGGCGTCCAGCTTCTGCAGCATGAAACTGCCGCATGGGCTCGCCTTCAAGTAGCCGAACAAGTCGGCGATGGTGCCCTGAAAGCGACGAATGTCCAGCTCGACCGCCTGCCCCGACATCACCTCCTCGAAGCTGCGCCGCACGTGGATGTAGACCTCCCGTTGCTGGTCATCCAGTCCTTCATCGAGGAGCGTTTCCAGAAACTCCAGGTTGCGGTAGCGGACCCAGACTTCGTAGACCCCGAGCTCCAGCAGCCGCTGAGCGAGATCGGGCGGCACTTCGCGATCTCGCTGGAGCAAGTAGCGCCGCGGATCGGTGGGCAGCGGAATCGGCCGGGCGAGCACCATTCCCGGCTCAAGCTTTTCAACAGGCACGCGCAACATGGTTTCCGCCCCCTTGACGGTGAAAGCCCGCCGCTCTGCTGGTCGATCAGAGATCGATCCGCTTTCGGAACAGCGGGCTACAACGATGCTCGCCACGAAAAGACGCGGCAGCAAGGAAAGGCTAGCACAACCGTTTGCGCGAAAGAGCAGAAGATCAGCCCGTTAGCCGCTCATAGTCGGCCGGCGTATCTAAATCGTCGCAAACCGCACGCTCGCCACATTCGATCAACGCGGGCTTCGATCGTGCAACCAGTCGATCAAGCCCCTCGTCGGCCGCCAACTCGCCGACCTTCGCCGCGTGGGACCAGGGAAAGAGAACCGGGTGTCCACGGCGTCCTTGATGGCAGGCGATCAGCACGCGGGGGGCCGCCGGGTTGTGCGCGGCAATCAACGCACGGATCACGTCCGGGCTCAAAAAGGGAAGGTCGGCCGGAGCCGTCAGCCAGACGTCTTCTGACCGGGGCGCAAGGTGCCGGGCGACGTGTGCCAGCCCCAGACCAACCGACGCCTTCATGTCGGCCGGGGGCGGATCGGCCTGGATTACTTCGGCACCGGCCCGGCGTGACCGCTCGATGAGGTCCGTATCGCCGGCCCGGGCGACGATGAGCAAGCGATCGACGTTCGCCTCTCGCCACGCGGCCAGCACGTGCTCGATAATGGTCGTGCCTTGCCACGGCAGCAGAAGCTTGGGCGTTCCCATGCGCAGGCTGGCGCCGGCCGCCGGAACGATACAAAAGGACCGCATAAAAGAGAGAACTTAGGTCTTGGGGTTTGGGTCTTAGGTTTTGGGAAGCAGGCGCGACGAAAGCCTAAGACCGAAGACCCAAGACCTCCTTACCGGGCACTTCGCCCCGGTTGCGGTGCGAGATCAGTTCGGCCAGGATGCTAATCGCGATCTCCGGAACGGTCTGCGATCCGATGTCGATCCCCAGCGGAGCGTAAACGCGGGATAACGCCTCGGCCGAAACGCCCTCGGCCAACAGGTCGTCGAAGATGAGCTTGATCTTCCGCCGGCTGCCGATCAGGCCAACGTAGCGTGCCCCGCGATCGGCCAGGTGATAAAGGGCCTCTTCGTCGTGGTTGTGTCCGCGCGTGACAATCAGCGCGTAAGTGTCGGCCGTGATCGGCAGGTCACGAAGCGTTTCGCCGATCGGGCCGCAGATTCGCCGCTGCGCCCGCGGAAACCGCGGCTGGCTGACGTATTCGGCGCGGTCGTCCAGAACCCACACGTCAAAGTCCAGGTCGGTCGCCAGGTTGCCGACCGCCTGGCCGACGTGACCGCCGCCGACGATCAGGAGCCGGCACCGCGGCAGGACGGGCAAATAGGCGATACCCGAAACGGCGCTCGGCCGCGGCCGGTCGGCCAGCGAGGGAAGGTGTTCCCAGACGGCTGGCGGCGCGTGGTCCGCGGCCTTGAGCCGCGTGGCGAGAAGCTGCCCGGCGCCGTCGAACAGGTAGCACGCCGGCGCGTCGAGGCCGCTCTTGTCCGCGTCGAAGACGATCGCCTCCAGGCAGCCGGCGCTCTCGTCGGCGAGCTGGCGGGCCTGCTCAAAATAGGCCAGGTCGATCCCCGGCCGTAGCGGGTCGATCAGCACCGACATCCGCCCGCCGCAGATAAGTCCGTCGTCCCATCCGTAGTCGCTGTCGAGCTGGAAGGTCCTTACTTCGGGCGAGCCGGCCTCGCCCGTGGCCAGGGCGTGGCGCTTCACCTCGGCCTCGACGCAGCCGCCGCCCAACGTGCCGACCTGCGAGCCGTCGGGGAAGACGAGCATGCCGGCTCCCGCCTTCTGCGGCGTCGACCCGCGCGTTTCCACCAGACGGCAGTGCACCAGCGGCCGTCCGGTGATCAGCGCCTCGAGAAGTTGACCAAGGAGTTCACGCATCGGAAAGGTTAGGTCTTAGGTCTATTAAGAGCCCATGCGAGAACCGGCGTTGTGGGGCGGGCGTCTCGCCTGCCGTCGGCTCCCGGTTAAGCGAACGCGGCGATAGGCCAGCGGAGCTCGGCCTCTCGGCCGCTATTCCCGGACCTGTTGAAAATAGTTCACTCCTTTCTTGTTCGACGTTACGACGTCGAGCAGGCCATCGCCGTTGACGTCGGCCACCTCGAACTGCGTGCCGACGCCGCTGTCGTGGTCGAACTGATGCGGCGTCCAGGTCGGCTTGCCGTCAACCCGTGAGAACTCGAACCAGTACATGACGGCTGGCGCCTCCGGATCGATGTCCCCCTTCGGACCGTGGGCCCACCAGCGCTTGCCAGTGACGAAGTCGGGCAGGCCGTCGCTGTTGATGTCGGCCATCATGAGGGAGTGCGTTTGAGAGAAGCTTTTGTCGATCTCATGGGTCACGAAGCCGTCCGGGGTCTGCTCGTGCCACCAGATACCCACCGCATGGGCCGCTGAACTGAGCACGTCGTTATCTCCGTCGCCGTCGAAATCGTAGACGTACATGTGAGCGCAGTCGGCGCCCAGCTTTGCGGGATGAAAGGTCCATTCGCTGGCCGAGGCGTCAGCCGGGCTTTCCCACCAGCCGTCTTTAACCAGCACGTCGTTGCGGCCGTCCCCGTTAAGGTCTCCGACTCCCAGGCCGTGCGTGTACTTGGTCGTGCAGGGGGCTGCGGCGGCTGAGATGGGCCGGATTGTCCAGGGCTCGTTCGCGTCGCTAGCGCGAAAGACGATCCCCATTCGACGTAGCGGGCCTTCAACATCCTTCGGGTCGGGCGAAAAGGCGCACACCAGCTCGCGTCGGCCGTCGCCGTCGACATCGAGATACGTCGGGCTTTCGTTATTGGTCACAGGCGTTGCCACGTGCCGTATCCACGGGCTTTCGGCCGCTTTCGGGTTTTCGAACCACCATGTTTTCTCGCCCGGAAAATCAACCACAATCAAGTCGGTCCAGCCGTCGCCGTTGAGGTCGTCGGCGAAATTGCAAAAGCTGTGGCTATAGCCGTGCGGGTCGTATTCTTCGGCCTTTTCGGCGACGACGCACATTTTCCAGTCGGGCGCGGCGTAGTAGACGCTGCCGGCCGAGATGTCGGCCCGGCCGTCGTGATTGAAATCGCCCACGGCCGCCCCCTCGCTGCGGAATTTCGAGTCAAGTTGGGTCCGTTTGAACGTGATCTTGGGCTTGGCCGGCTCGGCGGCATTTACAGCAGCCATGAAGCACGAGGCGGCCAGAGAAACAAACAGGGCGAGAGGGGCAAGGCGAGGTCGGGGCATCGAACTACCTGGGATATTGGGGCGCGTCAGCGGGTCGGTTGAACAACGACACGAACCCGACTCGCCAGAGCCGTGGAAGCAGCATGGGCGTCCTCTCGCTTGCGTTTCGGGTTGGTGTGAGGGGCGGCGGTCGGGTTTCCACTGTCAACCCTGCCGCAACCCAAGTCTACTTGGCCGCCACGGGCGGCGAAACTCCCAGCGACTCACACGTCTGGCGAAGCTGGGTGCAGGTGGTCTCGTCGAGCTCGATCCCGTCCGCCAGACGCCGCTCGCGAGTCAGGAACTCGATTTCGCCCGGGATGAGAATCTTGCCCTCCGGCGTGGTGGGCCGCGAGCTTTTAACGAATTCGATGAAGCGGCGCACTTCGTTCTGGAAGACGTCGTTGTCGCCGAAACGGGTCGGATCGACGTAGATCGACAGCATGCCGTTGCTCAGCCGGGTCACGCCGGGCGTCGTGCAGCCGCCGCCCGTGAGCGCGCCGGCCATCACCTCCGCCAGAATGGCGAGTGCGTATCCCTTGTGACCGCCGAAGGGGAGAATCGCCCCCGGGGGCGGGCCGTAGAACACCTTGGGGTCGTCGGTCGGTTTGCCGTCGGGGTCGATGATCGCCCCGACCGGCAGGCGATCGCCGCGGTGCAGAGCCACGCGGATCTTGCCCTCGGCCACGGCGCACGTCGAGATGTCGACGATCATGGGCCACGTGCCGGCTCTCGGTATGCCGGCCGCGATCGGGTTGGCGGAAATACGCCGGTCGATTCCGCCGTGCGGCGCCACGAGCAATCCGGCTCCGCTGGTGTTGACGAAGTGCAGCGAGATGAGGTTGGCCTCGGCGGCGAGCGTGGGCCAGTCGCCGATGCGGCCGAGGTGCCCGCAGTTGCGCAGAGCGACGACCGACACCCCGGTGGCGCGGGCTTTTTCGATGCCCAGCTTGACGGCCGCTTCGCCCACGGTCTGGCCGAAGCCGAAATTTCCGTCCAGGACCGCCAGCGATTCGGCCTGAAGCACCACGGTCGGCGGCTGGTTGGCGACCACCTTGCCCTCGCGGAGCCACTCGATGTACTTCGCCACGCGGATCACGCCGTGCGAGTCATGGCCGACCAGGTTTGATTCGACCAGGTAGTGGGCGATCCTCTCGTCTTCCGGCGATTTGCAGCCGGCGGCGGCGAAAACCTGGCGGACCGTTTGCTTCAAACTCTCGGCGGGAAATCGGGGCATGGCAGGAGGGGCTTCGGTGAGGGACGACGGAGTGGACGTGCGCCGATTGTCGTCTATAGAAGGCCCATTGTCACCGGGGTATCATCCAAAAGGGGCGGTCGCGTTTGTAGATCCTCTAGCCCGTTCGACGGCAATGACTGAAGGCGATGCGGACGTTGCCGGATCGAAGACGCCGGCCGCATCGCATGCCGATGTGGCGGCGGCGCCGACTCTCGATTTCAGTGCCCAGGAGGCTGGCTCTCGCAAGGACGATCTTTCCGCAGAGAGTGAATCGCGGGCCCACGATGTTGGAGCCAACGTCGGTCACCCCTTCGGCGACTACGATCTGCTGAGCGAGATCGCCCGAGGCGGAATGGGCGTCGTCTTCAAGGCGCTCGATCGCAAGCTGAACCGCGTCGTGGCGCTGAAGATGATCCTCAGTGGCCGGTTTGCGGCCGAGCAGGATTTGCGGCGGTTCCGCATCGAAGCCGAAGCCGCGGCGAAACTCGACCATCCGGGCATCGTGCCGATCTACGAAATCGGGCAGTTCGAGGGACAGCACTACTTCACGATGAAACTCGTCCCCGGCGGCTCGCTGGCCGACCGCATGGCCGAATTGCGCAAAGAGCCACGAGCAGCCGTCTCCCTCCTGGCCAAGGTCTCACGCGCGGTGGCGCACGCCCATCAGCGGGGCATCCTGCATCGCGACCTGAAGCCCTCGAACATCCTGATCGACGAAGCGGGCGAACCCTTGGTTTCCGACCTTGGCCTGGCGAAGTCGGTTTCGGCCGACAGCCAGCTTACGCAATCGGGGGCGATTGTCGGCACCCCGGGCTACATGTCGCCTGAGCAGGCGATGGCAACGAGCGACATTACGACCGGTGCCGACATCTATGCGTTGGGGGCCATCCTCTACGAGGCGATCGCGGGGCGTCCGCCTCATCAAGCCGCCACCGCCCTCGACACCCTGCTCAAGGTTATCAATGAAAGCCCGGCGCAGCCGCGATCGCTGAATCCGGCGGTCGATCCGGGGCTGGAACTGATCGCGTTGAAATGCTTGGGGCGTTCGCCGGCCGAGCGATATTCATCGGCGACGGCGCTGGCAGACGATCTCGATCGCTGGCTCGCAGGTGAGCCGCTGAGTGTGCGCCCGCCGTCCATGGCTTCGGCCGCTCAACTCTGGTTGCGTCGCAACTTGCGGTCCGCCGCGGGGGCGGCCGTGGTAGGGCTCGTTGCCGGCGTGGCCTGCGGCGTCACGCTCTGGTTCACTGCCATCAGTCCGCAACTTGCCACGTCGGCCGCCGTCTACGACGCGTTCCCGAGTGAACCGCGGCCGTGGGGCGCATTTGGCGTTCGGGCACCGAATTGGGTACGTGAGCTCACGCTCGGTTGGCTGATCTGGTTGTTGATGTTCGTCGGCTTGATCAACGTGGCGGTCGTGCGCCCCGTCCGACGTGCAGGCTGGCTCGCCAGCGGAGCGATTTGCGGCCTTTCGCTGGCGCTGGGCAGCTATGCCGTCAGCTTCGGTTGGGGGCCAATCGTCGGGAGAAGCGTGGAACCGTCTCGCGAAGATGTCCAATTGTTATCGCGGGCCATGTTCGTCGAGTCGCCTGCGGACACCCAGCGCTTACAGCGCGCGATCCTTCGACGACACCCGGACCTGGCGCGCCTAGAGCCGGAGGCTCGGGCCGATTTTCTGTCGGCGAAAATCGCTCTCGACCAGATCGCGCGGGTGCCGGGCGGAATGTGGCTGGGAGTCATGATCGCTTTGCTTGCCGGCCTTTTGCCGGCATTCTGCGGCACGCTGCTCGCCGGATCGCTGTTGGAACGCGAGGGCAAACTGTCGCGCGTGGTCGGGCCGTATTGCGAGGTCATGGGATCGGCCACCTCGATTTGCGTGATCGGGGTGGCCTATTGGACGGGTGCTTTGACCTGGCTGCGCATTGCGTCGCCACCGGCCGAACTGCAAATTCCCTTCTTCGCCAGTCTGGCTCTGGCGTGTTGGGCAAGCCTCCATCGCTGGACCCGCCCCGTGCGGCTGGTCATCCACGCCGTCTGGGTCGTCGCTCTGGTGCTGACGGTTGCTTTCTTCGTACGTCTTTCTCACACGTTCGAGGACGCCGGCCATCTGGTCGCCCAAGGCGACTTGCCTCGGGCCGCCCAGCGAATGGAGAGGTATATCCGCGATCAGCCTCGCGATGCTCTTGGTCATCTGGGCGCAGGCGTCTTGAGGCTGCAGTTGGGCGAGATCGACCGCTATCGGGGTCATTGCGACGCGATGCTTTCGTTGTTCGGCGGCAGTCATTCGCCGGCGGACGCGGACAAGACGGCCAAGCTCTGCCTGCTCGTTCCTGGCAGCACCACCGACATCGGGCCGGCGCTCGTGTTGGCGGAATTGGCCGTCGACGAGGGCTACCAGTCCCCTTACGAAGGCTGGTTCCAACTGGTGCGCGGACTGGCCGAACATCGGGCCGGGCACTGGAATGAGGCCATCGGCTGGCTGGAAAAGTGCCGCTCGAATCCCAATGCGATCGTTGCTTCGACGGCCAGGCTCGTCGAATCGATGGCGCTTGGCAGGCTGGGTCGAACTGACGAGGCAGGCACAGCGTTTCGCGAGGCGACCGCGAAGTTCGAAGATTATCTTGCTACGGCCGGGGAAGGCGACATCGTGGGAACTTGGCCGGACCGGATGATCTTCGAGATCCTGCGCAAGGAGGCGATGGGATCGGTCCGCCCTGAATAAAAACGCCTGCGAAAGCGGAGCGTGCTTTCGCCCACCCCCTCGACCAACGCTCTCGGGCCTCTTACAGTAAGCCGGATCCTCGTTGCAGGAGACGTGAAAGTTGCCCGAAGCGAACCCGTATCTGGCGCCCCGCTCGCCGACGGCAGCCGGCAGGCCGACGAACGTTCGCTCGCTCGTGCTCGCCCTCTCGTGCGCCGTCTCCTTCGTTCTCTACCTGCAGCGCTACGCCTGGGGCTTCATCAAAAAGGACGTGCAAGACGAGTTCGGCTGGGACTCGGTGACGCTCGGCTGGCTCGACGGCCTGTTCGGCATCACCTACGGGGTGGCTCAGATTCCGGCGGGCATGCTCTGCGACTGGTTCGGCGTGCATCTGCTGCTGGGTTCGATCATTCTGCTCTGGTCGCTGGCGCTGGGCGGGTTTGCCCTGGCCCGATCGCTGGCGTCGATGTCGGCCGCGCGCATCCTTTTCGGCTTCGCGCAGGCAGGCTGCTATCCGGCGCTGAGCAAGGCGTCGAAGAACTGGTTTCCGCTGGCCACACGCACGACCGCGCAGGGGCTCATCGCCACCTTCTTCGGGCGAGGAGGCGGGGCCGCGTCGTTCTTTCTCTTCGGCACGGTCCTGTTGGGCTGGCTGGAGCTACCGTGGCGCTGGGCGGTGGGGATCTTCAGCTTGCTGGGGGTCGTCGTCGGCGTGGTCTTCCTCGCCCTGTTCCGCAACACGCCAAGAGAGCACCCCTGGGCCAACGAGGAAGAAGCGAAACTGATTACGGCCGGCGACCCCACGGCGGCGCACGCGGCTGGCTCGCGCGTCGACTGGGCCGCGCTTTTGCGAAGCCGCAGCATGCAGTTTCTCCTCTTGCGCTCGTTCGCCAGCAACCTGGCCGACGTGCTGTTCGTCAACTGGGTGCCGCTCTACCTTCGCACCGAAAAGGGGGTCGGTTCGCTGTCGGCCGGCTGGATGGCCGCCCTGCCGCTCATCGGCGGCGCGCTGGGCGGACTGTTCAGCGGCAGCCTGCAGAGTTATCTCGTGCAAAGAACGGGCTCGCGGCGGTGGGTGCGAAGCTCGGTGGGGCTCGTCGGCAAGTCGGCGGCCGCCGGGCTGATTCTCACGTGCCTGTGGGCGCCCGACGCGTTGACCGTTTCCTGCCTGTTCTTGGCCGTCAAATTCTTCGGCGACTGGGAGCAGCCGGCCGAATGGGGCACCGTGAGCGACATGGCGGGCCGCAGTTCGGCAACCGTGTTTGCCTGCGTCAACACGGTCGGCTCGTTCGGAAACTTCGCGGCCGGTCCGCTCACCGGCCTGGTGCTGGCGGTCTTCAGCGCCGGCGAACCCGTGACCGCGGCCGGCTGGAACGCGGTCTTCGTCTTGTTGGCAGTTGAATACCTCGTGGCCGCCGGTTCCTGGCTGTTCATCGACTGCGAGCGGCCGCTGTAGAGCGGGCGCACGGATGACAAACCACTTTCTTTCGATGACAATTGGAGGCAGATTCGTGCCGGTTGATGGCGGGAACCGGCTGAAGACCGCGAACAGAACAAGGCAAAAGTCAGCTCCATGCGAAAAAACGATTTGCGAGTCCCCCCCGCCTCACACGCATCGCATCTCAGATCAGTTGTTGGTTGTCCTCTCTGCTTTTCGCTCCTCTTTGCGTGTCTCAGCCTCTTCGTCGCCGATTTCTCTTCGCCGATAGCGACAGCGGAAAAGCCGGCCGAGGAAGATTTTAGCGCCGAACTGCCTCGCATTCCGCCAGTCGAGCCCGACAAGGCGCTGGAAACGTTCACGGTGCAGCCCGGCTACCACCTCGAAACGGTCGCCTGCGAGCCGCTGGTGGCCGACCCGGTGGCCGCCGCCTTCGACGAAAACGGCCGGCTATACGTCGTCGAGATGCGAGGCTACTCCGAACAACCCGACGAAATGCTCAGCCAAGTGCGACTGCTGACCGACACCGACGGCGACGGGCGTTTCGACGAAAGCAGTCTGTTTGTCGACAAGTTGTCCTGGGCCACGGCGGTCATTTGTTACGACGGGGGCGTGTTCATCGGCGACGCGCCCGACATCCTCTACTGCAAAGACACCGACGGCGACGGCCGGGCCGACGAGCGCACAATCGTCTTCACCGGATTCAGCAAGGCGAACGTCCAGGGGCTGCTCAACTCGTTCTGCTGGGGGCTCGACAACCGGATTCACGGCGCCACCAGCACGTCCGGAGGTAGCGTCCGAAGGGCCGACGATCCGCAGGCAAAGCCGGTGAACTTGAACGGCCGCGATTTCGCCTTCGACCCGCGCACCCTGGAACTGGCGGCAACCAGCGGCGGCGCGCAGCACGGCATGAGCTTCGACGCCTGGGGGCGCAAGTTCGATTGCTCCAACAGCGACCACATTCAGCAAGTCATCTACGAGGATCGTTACATCGCCCGCAACCCGTATTTGAGCGCCCCAGGACCGCGGCTGAGCATCGCCGCCGACGGCCCTCAAGCCGAGGTCTTTCGCACCAGCCCGGTCGAGCCGTGGCGGATCGTGCGCACGCGGCTTCGCGTGTCGGGAACCGTGCCGGGTCCGGTCGAAGGAGGCGGCCGGGCGGCCGGGTATTTCACCGGCGCGACGGGCGTGACCATTTATAAGGGGGACGCCTGGAACACGTCGGGCGAAGAGATCGCGGTCGTCGGCGACGTGGGGAGCAACCTCGTGCATCGCAAGCGGCTGGAGTCGAACGGGCTGGAGTTCGTCGCCCGCCGCATCGACGAGCAGTCGGAATTTGTCAGCTCTCGCGACATCTGGTTCCGTCCGGCCCAGTTTCTGAATACGCCGGACGGCACGCTCTACATCCTCGACGTTTACCGGGAAGTAATCGAGCATCCGGCCAGCCTGCCGCCAGTGATCAAGCGGCACCTCGACTTGACCAGCGGCCGCGACCGGGGCCGGATCTATCGCATTGCGCCCGACCGGTTTCAGCCTCGCAAGCCGCCGGCGATGGGGCGGGCCGCGGCGGAAGAACTGGTTGGCTGGTTGGAGCACGCGAATAGCTGGCACCGCGATACGGCGGCGAGGCTTTTGTTCGAGCGACAAGACAAGACCGCCGTGCCGTTGTTGGAAAAGCTGGCGCGAGAATCGTCCTCGCCGTTGGGGCGGATGCACGCTTTGTACGCCTTGGCCGGGCTGAAATCGCTTACCGTCGGGTCCTTGTCGCGGGGCCTGGCAGACGAGCATCCGGGCGTTCGAGAGCACGCCGTGAAGCTCTCGGAGTTGCTCGTCGATCAATCGCCCGAGCTGGCCGAGAAAATCCTGGCGATGGTAGACGACGAGGATCTGCGCGTGCGGTACCAGCTCGCCTTCTCGCTGGGCGAGGTACCCACCGCCCGGCGACTGACCGCGCTGGCGGCCCTCGCACGCCGCGACGCAGGCGATCGCTGGATGCGGCTGGCGATCCAAAGCTCGCTGGCCGAAGGAGCGGGCGAAGTGCTCGCGGCGCTCGCCGCGGACGAAGCTTTCCGCCAGACCGATCGGGGCATCGCCTTTCTTGAGTCCCTGGCGCGACAGATCGGTGCGGCGAACCGCCCGGCCGAACTGGAAGCGACATTCGGCACCGTCGACGAGCTCGCCAAGAGCGACGACGGCGCGGCCGGCGCGGCCGTGCGGGGCTTGGCGGCGGGGCTGGCCCTGCGCGGGGTGAAACTGGAAATGGCGATCCCCAATGAAAGCTCGGCTCAGCGTATTATCGGCAAGCTGCTTTCATCCGCGCAAGCGGCGGCCTTGGCCGACACCCTCCCCATCAGCCGCCGCGTGGCCGCCATCGACACGCTGGCGATCGCCCGGCTTGCTGACATCGAAGAATGCCTCACGAACCTTCTCAACCAGCGGCAGCCGCAGGAGGTGCGGCGTGCGGCGCTGAGGACGCTCGGCCGCTTCAACGACCCGGCCGTGGCAAAGATCGTGATCGTCGCCTGGCCGAGTCTGGAACCGGCCGTGCGCAGCGCGGCGGTCGAGACCCTGTTCTCGCGGCCGAGTTGGGTCGCGGCGCTTTTCGACGCGATCGAAAGCGGTGAAGTCGTCCCCAACGACCTCGACCCGGCCAGACTCAAACTACTCGTTTCCGGCGGCGACGAGTCGATCCGGCAGCGGGCCCAAAAGCTGCTGGCGACGATGGCCGTCGGCCGCCGGCAAGACGTGGTCGACGCCTATCGTGACGTCCTGAAACTGCCGGGGGACGCGGGGCGGGGTAAGGCGGCGTTCAAGAAGGTGTGCGCGGCCTGCCACCGGGTGGAGGGCGTGGGACAGGAGATCGGGCCCAACCTGGCGACCGTCAAAAGCCGTGGGGCCGACGCGATCCTCGTGAACCTGCTCGATCCGAGCCGCGAAGTGAACCCGCAGTTCGTGAACTACGTGCTCATCACCGACGACGGCCGCTCGCTCACCGGCATGATTGCGGCCGAGACAGCCACCAGCATCACGCTTCGCCGTGCGGAAGGGGCCAGCGACACCGTGCTGCGCGTCAGCATCGACGAGCTGCGCAGCACGGGTCAATCGCTGATGCCGGACGGCATGGAGAAGCAGCTCAGCAAGCAGGAGATGGCGGACCTGATCGCATATCTGCTGGTTGCAAATTGACGCACTGGAAACCGAGTGCCAGACCGGACACAATTGGGCCTCGGATGTCGATTGCAAACCTAGAGCCTATCCGAGAAACGGCCTTGTGGTGCGGGCGTCTTGCCTACGCCGGTTCTCGCATGGGCTCCCAATTAAGCCTACGCTAGCAGGTCTTCGATGAGTATTTTTTCGCGCGACCAGATCCTGGCCCGGCTGAGGGCCAAAATAAGGGAAGGAAAACCGATTGTCGGCGGGGGGGCGGGAACCGGCATCAGCGCCAAGATGTCGGAAGCCGGCGGGATCGACCTGCTCGTGATTTATAACTCTGGGCGGTTCCGTATGGGCGGCCGTGGGTCGCTCGCCGGCATGATGCCCTATGGCGACGCCAACGCCATCGTCATGGACATGGCCCGCGAAGTCCTGCCGGTGGTCAAGCACACTCCCGTCCTGGCCGGCGTCTGCGGCACCGATCCATTTCGTGTAATGAAGCTCTTTTTGCGAGACGTAGCCCACGCCGGCTTTTCAGGCGTGCAGAACTTCCCGACGGTGGGGCTCTGCGACGGCACGTTCCGTGTCGGCCTGGAAGAGACCGGCATGGGCTTCGGCCTGGAGGTCGACATGATCCGCCTGGCCCACGAGATGAATCTGCTCACGACGCCGTACTGCTTCAATGCCGACGAGGCCCGCGCCATGGCCGAGGCCGGAGCGGACATTCTCATTCCCCACATGGGGCTGACGACCAAGGGGAACATCGGCGCAACGACGGCCCTGTCGCTCGATGACTCGGTGAAACAAGTGCAGGAGATGCACGACGCGGCCAAGCGGGTGAACGCCGAGATCCTGGTGCTCTGCCACGGCGGGCCGATTGCCGAACCGGCCGACGCCCAGTATATCCTCGATCGCACCGAAGGGATCGTCGGTTTCTATGGCGCCAGCAGCATGGAGCGGCTCCCCGTCGAACCGGCCATTGCCAATCGCGTGCGTGAATTCACCGAGCTGCGCTTCGCTCGAAAATAGACCTGCCGGTGACAGCAATCAGGCCGTTTCCAGCACGGTTCGCCAGCGCTTTGGCACGCTGCGATATGCCGCTTCGTAGGTCTCTTCCAACGGAACGTTGACGTAGATTTCGGAGCTCAGAAAGAGAGGCATGGTCGCGAGGCGATCTCCGACGGCAACCGGCTGAACGAAGGCCCGTGGAATCTCGCCGGCGTTATATGCTGCAAGCGTGAGCGGTTTGTCTCCCGGAATCTTGTACGACTCGTCGCCCAGCTCTGCCCAAATCGCCCCATGAACTCCTTCCGGATCGCGTGGGCCCGGTGGAAATAAGTCTACGACCAGCAAATGCCGCCCATCCTCGATGAGGCTGACCGCCTTCTCGATAAACCTTTGCCACGCCCGCCGCCCCGCCTTGTTTCCGGGCGACACGATCTCGATCACCGCAACAACCTGATCGTCGCTCGAATGGCGCACGACCAGTTGTTTGCGCTGAGCGGCGTAATGAGCGGCCTCCAGGGACGAGGTGATCTCAACCTGGGGTGGCGCGACGCTGAGGGCAATGCCCCCGTCCGTCGGTTCCGCTTCCATCCCCGCATCCTGCGTCTTAAGCGTCAGAACGTCGGTCGTTAGCTCGCCTGCCACTTGTTCAACCTGAGCGTAGTAGCCGGCCGGCAGCAATCCGTCGTTGAGCCGAATCTTGATGAGCGGAATCCACGTGCAATGAAAGTCGTGAAATGTGCCCGCACTGACGCGAGTCCAGTCGTGAACGGGCATGGAAGTCATCTCCGCAATCCGGCCATCGCCGCTGCACGGTCCTGCACTCGATTATATAAGCATCTCGGACGAGACTCCAAACAAGAGATCGGTTCCGAGCCTCAACGGCGCGCCTCGCCGAACACTCCCGCGCGAAGAAGATCCTCGATCCTCTCGTTGGAATACTGAAGCCACTCGCGCAACACCTCTTCGGTGTGTTCGCCAAGTTCGGGGGCGGCCGGGGCCTTGCGAGGCGGCTCGTCACGCCAGTGGATCGCGGAAGCCAACATACGGTAGCTGCGCCCGGCCGAATCGACCGCGTCCAGCACCATCTCGCGGGCGGCGACCTGGGGAGAAACCAGCACGTCGTCCAACGCCAAGACGGGCGAGTGCGGCACCTCGACCGCCGTCAAAAGCTCCTGCCAGGCCGCGGTCGTCCGCTCGGAGAAGATGCGCTGGAGCTGCGGAATCAGGATTTCCCGGTGCTCGACCCGGGCAGGGTTGGTGGCGAAGCGGTCGTCGGTCGTCCATTCGTCGTGGCCGATGGCGTGGCAAAATCGCTGCCATTGCCGGTCGGCGCCCACGGCCAGCACGAGGTGACCGTCGGCCGTGGCGAAGGCCTCGTAGGGGACGATCTGCGGGTGAGCGTTCCCCCACCGGCGCGGCCGCTGGCCCGTAATCAGGGCCCCTTGAGCAACGTTCACCAGGCTGGCCAGCGTGCAGTCGGCCAGCGCCAGGTCGAAGCTTAGGCCGTGGCGGCCCTTCCCGCGGGCGTACAACCCGGCCAGAACGCTTGCCGCGGCATACAGGCCGGTGACGACGTCCGTGATGGCAACACCGACTTTCATGGGCATTCCGTCCGGCTCGCCCGTGATCGACATGACGCCGGCGCTGGCCTGCATCATCAGGTCGTAACCGGGCACGGCGGCCAGCGGCCCGGTGCGGCCGTAGCCCGAAATCGAGCAGGTGACGAGGGAGTCGTTGAGTTGACGCAGCCGTTCGGGCTCAAGCCCCAGCCGCGCGAGCGAATCCGGCAGGAAATTCTCCACCAACACGTCGGCAGATCGCACCAGGTCATCCACGGTCTGGCGAGCCGCCGGATGGCCCAGATCGATCGCGAGCGAACGCTTGCCCCGATTGCAGGACACGAAATAGCCGCTGGGGCCGTCGTCGGGAACGAAGGGAGGACCCCACTGTCGCGTGTCGTCGCCGATTGCGGGTCGCTCGACCTTGACCACGTCGGCCCCGAGGTCCGCCAGAAGCTGCGTGCACACCGGCCCGGCCAGCACACGGGACAAATCGAGCACCTTGAGACCTTCGAGCGGATAGTTCATAGTAGGGCCAAAGTACGGGACACAAGATAGCAACAAGGTGAATGAAACAGCCGCCGAAAATCAAGGACGGCGAGCCGGAGGGCGGCTTTCCCGGCTGTCCAGGTCGGTCGTGACGGGCTAGGAAGCCCATCCTCCTGATCACCCAAACAACCGATAAGGAATATGGCCAACGCATTTGATCCCTACCGTGAAGCGCTCGTCGTCGAGACGCAGACCATCTGGCCCGACGAATACACGGGTTGGGACGAAGCCGAGCGCGAACGGATCGCTGAGCAGCTTCACGCCGAGCCGCAGGCGGCCGGGGAGATGGACTATCTGCGGTTGCACACCGGCTTCTGCCGCCAGATCACCGTCACGCCGTCCGACCTGGAACGCCTCGGCAAATCGCAACCCGCCTAGGCCGGCCAAGTGAACGAGCCATTTTCAGAGGTGTCTCAGGTCTTCGTGCCGCTGGGAGATCGCAGCTACACGATCGAGATCGGCACGGACAATCTCCCCCGTCTGGCGTCGCTTTTCACCGACCGAGGGGCGACGCACGTCGTGGTGATCACCGACGAACACGTCGAAGACCCGCACGCCTCGACCGTCGCCGCCGCGCTAGCCGAAGAGCACCTCGACGTCGATCTTGTCGTGGTCGAATCGGGCGAGACGAGCAAATCGGTGGAGACGGCCCACGAGCTTTGGGAGAAGTTGCTCGACTTGGGGGCCGACCGGAAGACGTTCGTGGCGGCCGTGGGGGGGGGCGTGATCGGCGACCTGGCCGGATTCGTGGCGGCCACGTTCGCGCGGGGGCTGGGGCTGGTGCAGGTGCCGACGACGCTCCTGGCCCAAGTCGACAGCTCGGTGGGGGGAAAAGTAGGGGTGAACCTCCCCGGCGCCAAGAACATGGTCGGCGCCTTCTGGCAGCCGGCAGCCGTGCTCATCGACACCGACGTGCTGGCGACACTTCCCGACCGCGAGTATCGGGCCGGCCTGGCGGAAGTCGTCAAATACGGCGTCATTCTCGACGCCGATTTTTTCCGGTGGATGGAGTCGCACGCCGCCCAGTTGAGCCGCCGCGACCCGCCGACCCTGCGTCGTGCGATCGCCAGGTCGTGCGAGCTCAAGGCTTGGGTCGTGGGCCAGGACGAGCGCGAGCTGACTGGGCTGCGAGCCGTGCTCAACTACGGGCACACGTTCTGCCATGCTTTCGAGGCGCTGACGGGATACTCGCAGATCTTGCACGGAGAGGGAGTGGCGATGGGAATGCTCTGCGCCTCGCGGCTGGCCGAGCGTCTGGGAAGGATCGACGAGTCGGTTACGCGCCGGCAGCAGCAATTGCTGGAGACGCTCGGATTGCCGGTTGAGCCGCCACGCATCGACCCCGAAAAGGTCATCCGAGCGATGTCTCGCGATAAGAAGGTCGAGCACGGACGGCTGCGATTCGTGCTTCCATCTCGGCTGGGCCACGTGGAGTTGGTCGGCAACGTGCCGGCCGACCTGGTTCGCGAGGCGCTCGCCTAGCGCAAGCTCTACCGGCGGCGTTGTTGATAGCGCCGACTGGCGTCTTCCAACGTGCGGCGTTCTTGGGCGGTGAGGCTCGCCTCGCCTTCGCGAGAGATTTTTTCGAGGATGCGGTCGACCTGGTCGCTGAGAGTCGTCTCGCGATCCGGCTGATGCACCCGCAGCTTCGGCCGGGGCTTGAGGGCGCCCAGCGAAAATCGGCTCGGTATCCAGCGGCCAAGGTTCCAACCGGTGTAGTAGTAAATCGCACCAAACGCGGCGCCGGCAAGATGCGCCTCATGGGCCACGTTATCTCCGCGGTGGCTGACGCCAAACAGATCTTGCGCGATGAAGATCGTGCCCCAAACCCAGGCCGGCAAGCAAAAAATCCCCCACATGCAAAGCTGGCGATTGGGGTAATGCAAAATATAGAGCACGGTGACGCCGACCACGGCGCCCGAGGCGCCGTACATCGCGCTTGCTTCTCGCACCGTGTTGGCCGCCAGGACCCACACCAAGGAGCTGACGACGATCATCGTCAGATAGATGCGCAGAAACTCTTTGCGGCCGTAGACGATCTCGACGTCGGTGCCGAACATCCAGAGACCGAACATGTTCCAGAAAAGGTGCCAGAAGTTGCCGTGAGCGAAACCCGCGGTTACGAGCTGCCACAGATTCCACGGCTCACGCAGAACTTCCCGTTTCACGGCCAGGAAGTCGCTCAGCGAATGATCTTCCAGGAAGGCGTCGATCACAAACACGCCGACGTTGATCAAGATCAGCGTCGTGACCATCGAGCGCTGCGCGCCCAGAAAGAAGCCTGGCTGATTGTCGTCGCGAATGTAGTCTCGGTCGTAGAGGCCCATAGAAGGCGGAGCGTCCTTACTCGCCCGTATAAGGGGCAGCCGAGGCCGACGCCTCACGCTCGATCAATTCGTTCAAGCGCCGCGCCGCGCCGAGTTGCATTTCCGTCCACTGAGCCAACAGGCGTTTATTAAGCGCCAGCGTCTGCTTTACTTTTTTGACGACGGCATCGAGATTCTGCTTCAGGTTGTCACGGTGAGCGGCGATGATAGCCAGCTCTTCTTTGGCTTCGGCCAACTCGCTCTTGAGTGTCTGGTCGATGTGCGTCTGCCTGATCTGGACCTCTTTTTCGGTGTCGGCTTGCAGCTTCTCGGCGATGGTCTTGTCGGTCTTAGCCGCCGCAATCTGATCGCGCAGCTCAGCGATTTGACCGTTCAGCTCGTGAAAGTGGACTCCGTAATCACGGAGTTGCCGCTCGTATTTCCCCTTGACGACCTGCTCGGCCGGGTCGCCTGCCTGGGTGTCGTTGCCATCGCGGAGGAACTCCTCCAATGTCGCTGGTGGCACCCCAGGCATGGCCTGAGCGAGTTCGGCTTGGTTCTTACCGCGAAAGACGTCTCGGCGATCGGTGGGGAGTTTTTCGTAGAGGCTCCACGGCACTCGGGTGGCCCTGATGCGCTCCGCTTGCTGCTGCAAAAGCTTCGGAATCGGCGGCGGCATCGTCGGAGCCAAAGAGACCTGCTTCTCCGTCAGTCCGGTGATCTTGTATTCGCCCATGTAGTGCCCCGTCTCCCCCTCCTCGAACAGATAGAGCACCATTTTGTCGTTGATCAGGTGCGGATCGGGAAAGGGAACCTCGACGACAAGCTGCAGCGTGGTCGGATCGGCATTCTTTACCACGCAACCTCGCCAGACCTTGCCTCGGCCGGCCATCAAATCGTGCAACTTGACGTCGAGCTGGCCGAGACTGGCTAGGGGCGGTGTGGCCGACTCGTTCCCTTCCTCGAACTGCCCGGCCTCCTTCCGCAGTCGCTCCAGCGGTGCATCGTAACTTTTCGCGGCCTCCCGCCACGCTCGGTTCGAGGCCAGCGTTCGCATGGCCAAGAAAAACAGCACGGGCGACGCGACCAAGATCAACCCGGCCAGAACTTTGCTCCAGATGCTCATAAGACCCGCCGCACAGAAACCTTTGGAAAATCGCCGCTTACGTCGATGATAGGCAGCCGTTTGAGCACTGTCAATCAACGGCCGAGCGGCAAAGACTCGCGGCCAAGATCACGGAATGAAGGCCCCGTAAGGGCGAGCAGTTTCGTCTTCTCGTCTTGAGTGGGCCGCTTCGGGTTGGCGGTGTTCGTCGCCTGCCACCCTTGTGCCACCCCGATGTCCAAATCACGAACGAGAAGAGGTCGGCCACCGTAGGGAAATTAGTTGCCGCGGCCTGGCAGTTTGCCCTTTAATAGAGGGTGATTTGATGCCTGGAAAAGTCGGTTGGCGGCACTGGACGCTCCGCTCGCGGTGCGTAAGATTCCAGTTGAGTCAGACACCTGAAGTGTCTGTTTCCGATTTGTCAAGAGGTTGAGCTCGTGAGTGAAGATGACTCGTCGGCGTAGCGTCGCCTTCGATTGAAGGGGGACGCTCGCTTTTGACTTTCCCGCACGAAGCGCTCGCATGACCAGGGATTGTTAAAACAGAGAACTTAGGTTGACTTGTGTGACCCCGCATTCCTTGTCTCTAGGCAATCTTTTGCCAAATGGCTGGGGACGGGAAAAAGTTGCCCTTTGAGTGTTAGAATTTGATGGATTTTTCCCTGGGTCCCGTGGATAATTGTCGGACTTGGGTTCGTGCTGACTCATGACGCCGTGCTTCACTAGCAGGAGGCCATGCCCACCTCGCCTCTGCGACTCGGCCCTGTTGGGCAGCATGCAGGATGACCCGCATCTGGTCCGGCCCGCCCATTGGCTCACCATGTAGGAGTTGTTGAATTGTACGACGCGCTATTGGACGAATTGGAAGACGAAGGGGCTCCCAGCCCAGACGAAGCAGTCGATCTTGCGGACAAAGAAGACGTCGTCGACGAGGATGATGATCTGCGCGATGACGTGGCAGAGGTGGACGTCGATGCAGACGCGGAACTGCAATCCGATGAGATGCTTTTGCCGGGCGAAGACGCCGAGTCGTGGTCGGACGACCCGGTGCGCATGTATCTGACCCAGATGGGCGAGATCCCTCTGCTGACGCGCAAGGAGGAGATCGCCCTGGCGAAGGAGATCGAAATCACGCGGGCCCGGTTTCGCCGCAAGCTGCTCGAATGCGATTACGTGATTCGAGACGCGGTGAAGGTGCTCCGTCGCGTTCATTCGGGCGAGCTGCCCTTCGATCGCACGGTGCAGGTGTCGGTGACGGATCGGCTGGAAAAAGAGCAGATTCTGGGGCGTTTTCCGCACAATTTGCGTACGCTCGACACGCTGCTCGGCCGGAATCGGCGCGACTATTATATGGCGTTCAGCCATCAGCGCAAGATGTCGGACCGGCAGCATGCCTGGCGCCGCCTGGGACGCCGCCGCCTGCGTGCGGTGCGCCTCGTGGAGGAACTCGGACTGCGCACCCAACGCATCGAATCGAAGATCAAGACGCTGGAGGAATTCAGCCGCCGCGTCGACGAGTTGCGGCAGAAGATTGTCTCCCACAAGGCGGGCAAGGGTTCGCCAGACGAGCGGGCCGCTTGGGTTGCGGAGTTTCGCAACATCTTGCGGGCCACGCAAGAGACGCCCACCAGTCTCCGACGCCGCGTGCAGTGCTTGCGGCAGATTTATGCCCAGTATCAGCGGGCCAAGCGGGGCCTTTCCGAGGGGAACTTACGCCTCGTTGTCTCGATCGCCAAGAAATATCGCAACCGCGGGCTGAGCTTTCTGGATCTCATCCAGGAGGGGAACGCGGGGCTGATGCGGGCCGTCGACAAATTCGAGTATCGCCGCGGCTTCAAGTTCTGCACCTACGCCACCTGGTGGATACGGCAGGCGATCACGCGCGCCGTGGCAGACCAGAGCCGCACGATCCGCATCCCGGTGCACATGGTCGAAACGATGTCCAAGGTGCGAAATGTCTCGCGCCAGTTGCTGCAAGAACTCGGTCGCGAGCCGACGATCGAAGAGACGGCCCGCGCGGCCGGCACCGCCATCGACGAGGCACGCCGTGTGCTGGCGATGAGCCGCTATCCGATCAGCCTCGACCGGCCCGTCGGCAACAGCGAAGATAGCCACTTTGGCGATCTTCTGCCGGATGCGGGGGCGGAGAGCCCGGCCATTGGGGCGGCCCAGGAGATGCTCCGCGGCCGGATCAATAAGGTGCTCAAGACGCTCAGCTATCGCGAGCGTGAGATCATCAAGCTTCGGTACGGGTTGGGTGACGGCTACAGCTACACCCTGGAAGAAGTCGGCCACATCTTCAAGGTGACGCGCGAGCGTATCCGGCAGATCGAGGCCAAGGCCGTTCGCAAGTTGCAGCAACCGAGCCGCAGCCAGGAGCTGGCCGGGTTTCTCGACTAGGCACAAGCTGCTTCGGAAAAGCCCTCTTTCAGCCGGGTGAACCCTCACCCGGCTATTTTTTTTGCCACTCCTTCAGCCGGGTGGCGCAGCGCCGAACCCTTGCAAACCAGATCGAAATCCGTATCTTGCAGAATGCACGCTGGCGCGCTGCCACTGCTGAGCACTGGCGGCATCGAAATCGCCGCCGCGGCTGGTTCTTCAGACTAAATACGTTCCAGTTTGAGCCGTGGTAGATGGACCAGTTCCTCCGGGGATACGACCTTAATCTCACGACTTGGGTCTACCTGTCGTCGCTGCTGACGATCGCCATCTATTTCAAGTTCAATCGTCTCTGGAGCATTCGCAACCTCGACATTCTGGCGTTGGTCGCGATGGCGCCCGGCGTGGTGCTGGTAAGGATCGGCGAGGATACCCCGGACGACCATTCGCTGTACGTGGGCTACATCTGGTTGCTGGCCTGCGGCGGGTGGTATCTGGTCCGCCTCGGCATCGATTTGTTTATGGTGCGCCGGCCCCTTTTGGAGCCCAACCTCTCGCTGGGCGGAATGACCTTCATCGGCGTGGCCCTGTTGGTCTTTCTGATGGTGAACGTGGTGACGAAGTCTCCCAAGGAGGAAGACCTGGAAGGCTTGAGGATGCTCGACGCCATGCTGCACCGCGAACAGGTGCCGGGGGTCGACCAGAAGCTCACCCATCAGGGGCCTGGTTTTTCCCTTATTTTTCTTGTTCCAAGCATCACGACCAAGTCGATCTCGACAGTGCACCCGGCTGTGCCGAGGAACGGGGGCGCCTACATGGTACAGGCGGCGACGGCCCGTTTGATGGCCATCCTGTCTCATATCGCGGTGGTCGCCGGCATCGTGATGATCGGGGTCTGGCACTTCGACAACATACGCACGGGCATCGCCGCGGCGACGCTCTACCTGCTCTTGCCCTACACGGCGGGCTGGACGGGCTACGTCTATCACGTGGTTCCGGCGGCGTTGCTGGTGTGGGCCATCGCAACCTACCGCTGGCCCATGCTGTCGGGCATGCTGCTCGGCCTGGCGACGGGGGCCATTTACTATCCTCTCTTCCTGCTGCCGCTCTGGCTCGGCTTCTACTGGCAACGGGGCCTGCTGCGTTTCACAATCGGCTACGCGTCGATGCTCGCCGTGCTGGTCGCTTTGCTGGCGTTCATCTCCACCGACTTCGAGCACTTTCTGGCCCAGGTCAAGATGATGTTCGGCTGGACCGATTTTGCCGCGCCCGGCGTGAGGGGGTTCTGGGTCTTCCACGTTTCGACGCGTCCCTACCGTCTTCCCGTTTTGGCGCTGTACGTGGCCATTTGCGCGAGCTTCGCACTTTGGCCCACGCCCAAGAACCTCGGCTCTCTGTTAAGCTGCTCGGCCGCCGTCATGCTGGGAACCCAGTTCTGGCAGGCCAACGGCGGCGGAATCTACGTTGCCTGGTATTTGCCCCTGTTGCTCCTGACGATCTTTCGACCCAACCTGGAGGACCGAATTGCCCTGGCCACGCTGGCGGTGTGGTCGATTCGCGCGCGATTGCGGTCCGCCCGCCAGGGGGCGGGTTTGGGCGGCTGGGGTCGCGCCGCCACCGTGGGCCGCATTCCCGGGCCGAGCGTCCGGCCGTCTTGATCGACCACCAGGTCGCGCGTCCCCGCGGCCGCCGAGGCAGCGGCGGACAAACATGGTCTAGGCTCAAGCGGGGGGTGGCGCTACAATTGCCTGACTATACATGGCGTCCGTTCTTGCCACCCCAGCCGAGCAGTTGGGACAGCTCGCCGATCGCTTGGAATCGACCGCGGGCTTCGCCGAAGTCGTCAGCAGCCTGCAAGCCGGGCATGGGGCGACGCTCGACGGAGTCTGGGGTTCGAGCTGCGCGCTGGTGGCGGCCTCTTTGCTCCGGAACGCGCCGGCGGCGTTGGTCATCGTGTGTCCTCAATCGGCCGACGTCGATGACTTCTGCGACGATCTGGCCCTCTTCACCGAAATCCGGCCCGAGCGGCTCCCGGCCTGGGATACTTTGCCCGGCGAACAGAAAGTCGCCGACGAGGTCTTTGGCGATCGGCTGCGGATACTGAAGATGCTGGGCGAGGCGGAGTTGCCCAAGCTCATCGTGACCAGCATTCAGGGACTATTGCAGCCCGTCCCCGAGAGAAACACCCTCGCCAGGCAGACTCGCCGGCTGGCCGTCGGCGACACGGTCGACGTCGAAGTGTTCTCCCGCTGGCTGGTCGATCAGGGTTTCCACCAGACGAGTGCCGTACAGTTGCCCGGTGAGTTCTCGGCACGCGGAGGCATTCTCGACCTGTTCGGACCCGATTGGTACGACCCGGTTCGCGTGGAGCTGTTCGGTGACGAGGTTGAATCGATCCGCCGTTTCGAGGTTGCCAGCCAGCGGAGCTTAGGCGCGCTCGACGCCGTCGAACTGACGGTCCTTGATCCGACCGGAACGAACCAGGAGTTTTTCAGTTCCTACCTGCCCGAGAGAGCCTGGTTCCTGCTCGTCGAGCCGTCGCTTCTGGAAGAGGAAGGGCGGCACTATCTGGGGCGTTTGGAAAACCCCGCGGCAGCACACTCCCTGCAGGATGTCCTTCGGCGCATCTACAAATTTCCGTCCGTCACGGCCAGCAGTATTTCCATCGGCTCGATGGAAACAACCTGCCGTTTGAAGGTCGAGTCGGTCGAACGGTTCAGCGGCGACATTGCCAAGGTCCGCCACGAGCTCGACACGGCCGGGGAGGGGCAGGAAGTGTTCGTCGTTTGCCAGAACGAGGCTGAAGCAAAACGGCTGGGGGAGATTTTTGAAGGCACTCGCCTGGCCGCCCAGGGTAAGTTGCATTTTCCGCTCGGCCGCCTGCGGGCCGGCTTCCGCCTGGTCAACGACCGGATGGTGCTCGTCAGCGGCAACGAGCTGTTTCATCGGGCTGATCTGAGCCGCCCTTCGCGCCGGCGGCTGGGCCGGGTGATCGACAGCTTTCTGGAGCTGCGCGAGGGCGATTATGTCGTACACCTGGCCCACGGCATCGGCCGCTACCGCGGCCTGAAACTGCTGGGCGAGCAGGGCGGCGAAGAGCACCTGGAGATCGAGTTCCACGGGGGGACGAAGGTTTTCGTCCCCTGCTCGAAAATTGAGCTGGTGCAGAAATACGTCGGCGGCGCCAAAAGCCGACCGGCGCTGGCCCGCATCGGCGGGCAAACCTGGGTGCGCCAGAAGCAAGCCGCCGAAGCGGCCGTCAGCGATCTGGCGGCCGATATGCTCGAGCTGCAAGCGGCTCGGGGCTCACGCAGCGGGATCCGCTTTCCGCTCGACAGCGAGTGGCAGCGAGAGTTCGACGCTTCGTTCCCCTATGTCGAAACGCCCGATCAGCTCGCCGGCATCGAAGCCATCAAGCGGGACATGCACGACCTGCGTCCAATGGACCGGCTCATCTGCGGCGACGTCGGCTACGGCAAGACCGAGTTGGCCATGCGGGCCGCCTTCAAGGCCATCGACGCCGGCTACCAGGTTGCCGTGCTCGTTCCCACCACGGTGCTGGCCGAGCAGCACGGCCGCACCTTCCGCAGCCGCATGGCGGAGTTTCCCTTTGAAATCGCCGTGTTGAGCCGCTTCTGCACCTCGGCCCAGCAGAAGCGCATTTCGGAGCGGCTGGCCGACGGGTCGATCGACGTGGTGATCGGCACCCACCGGCTGGTTCAACCTGACGTGCAGTTTCAGAATTTGGGGCTGGTGATCATCGACGAGGAGCAGCGTTTCGGCGTGGCGGTGAAGGAACGGCTCAAAGCTTGCCGCCAGATGGTCGACGTATTGACCCTGACGGCCACGCCGATTCCCCGCACCCTGCACATGTCGCTCTTGGGTCTGCGTGACATCACCAATCTCGAGACGCCCCCGGCCGACCGGCTGGCGATTGAGACCCGCGTCGTGCGATTCGACGCCGACCTGGTCCGCCACGCGGCGCTGCGCGAACTGAACCGCAACGGGCAGATTTTCTTTGTCCACAATCGCGTCCACGACATCGAGCACGTCGCCTGGCGACTGCAGCAAATCGTGCCCGAGGCCCGCATCGCCATTGGCCACGGCCAGATGGCCGAAGGCCAGCTCGAGAGCGTGATGCTCGACTTCATCGACCACAAGTTCGACCTGCTTCTGGCAACCACGATCATCGAGAGCGGGCTCGATATTCCCAACGCGAACACCATTTTTATCGACGATGCCGACCAATACGGTCTGGCCGACCTGCACCAGCTACGGGGCCGCGTCGGCCGTTACAAACACCGGGCCTATTGCTACCTCGTCGTCGATCCCAACCGGTCGCTCACCTCGACTGCGGCCAAGCGGCTGGCGGCCATCGAGGAGTTCAGCGACATGGGGGCCGGCTTTGCTATCGCCATGCGCGATCTGGAAATCCGGGGTGCGGGTAATCTGTTGGGGACGGAGCAAAGTGGGCACATTGCGGCAGTTGGGTATGAGCTGTACTGCGATCTGTTGGAAAAAACCATCCGTAAACTCAAGCATCTCCCCCCAAAGTTGACGATTGAGGTCAATGTCGATTTGCCGGGCGAGGCTTACTTGCCGCGGCGGTACGTGCCCGACATGCGGTTAAAGATCGATCTTTACCGGCGATTGGCGCGCGTGACGACGCTGGTTGAGCTGCGTGACTTCGCGGCCGAGCTGAGCGATCGCTTCGGCCCGCGGCCGGAGGTGGTCGAGCGGCTGTTGAGCCGAGCCGAGGTCGCCATTTTGTCGCAAGCCTGGCAAATCGACGCCATGCATCTCGAGGACATGTACGTGGTGTTTATCTACAAGAACCGCTCCCGTATCAACGAGCTTGCGAGGCAGAGCGGCGGTCGCCTGCGTGTGGTTGATGCACGCAGCGCTTATCTTCCGATGGGCAAAGCAGTTCCACCACCAGACGAACTCTACGAATTGGTCAAATCCGTGTTGCAGCCCAGGTGAAGCCCCAACTATACTCCGTCGCCTTTCGAGGCGGCCCGGCCACCCGTGCCTTATTTTGCTGCCCCACCCGGCCGGGTTTTCGGTGACGAACCAGGAGTCGGCTGGCAAGCCGTCAAGACTGAACGTGTCTCGCCTTTTTTATCCCATTTTGTTTACGGTCACAGCGGCGTTGGCGGCGACGCTGTGGATACGGCACGGGCTGTCGACGCAGTGGCTGGCGGCCCTGGACGGGGCGGTGGCTCAAGCGCAAGCCCCGCCGAGCGTTGAACGGGTCTCCCCGCCCGGCGTCAGGCCAAGGCCGGCGCCGGGTTCGGCCGGCGTAGCCGTTGCGCCGAGTGAAGGTTCGGCTTCGCCGCCCAGTGGCGCGCCGGTGCAGTCCCCGTCGAAGGGCGCCCCGAACGGCCCCGCGGCAGCCGAACATCGACTGCCGCCAACAGCCCAGACCGCAACTCCGTCGGGTACGAGGCCGCAGCCCGGCGCGATGAGTCGCGCACGCCAGGCGCCCTACACCCAGTTGCGGCTCGATTCGCTTGGCGGTGGGCCGGGCCTGGAGATCACGCAGCCGATCCCCGTCCCCAGCGCCAAAGTCGTGGGGCGCGTCGGCGACGAGATTATCCTGGCCGCCGACGTGCTGCCGCAGGTGAACGAGGAATTCCAGCAGATTGCCCGCCAGATCCCTCCCGACCAGCAAGCCCAGTACTTTGAAATGCTCATGGCGAGACATGTAAAGCAGCTTGTGCAGTTCAAGCTGGTTGCGCTGGACGCCAAGAAGGGCGTCGAGGCAGATAAAATTAAGGAGATGAAGAAATCGATCCTGTCGCACTTCGAAACCATGGCCCAGCCCGCCCTGCTAGAGCAATTCAAGTGCAAGACGACCATCGAGCTCGATGCCAAGCTCAAGGAACATGGCAGTTCGCTGGCCAAAGAAATGGAGAGGTTCTTCGAGCAGGCCTTAATCAGCGAGTGGATGCGGAGAGAGATCAAGTACGACCAGCACGTGAGCCACGAGGAGTTGCTGACCTACTACCACGAGCATCGACCCGAATTCGAGTTCAAGGCGAAGGTTCGATTCGAGGAGATTCGCATCAGCTACGGCAAGAAACGAAGCAGGCATGATGCCTGGCTGGCGATCCGCGGGCTGGCCGACCGGGTGTACGCCGGCGCCTCGATGGCGGAGCTGGCGAAGGCTCACTCCGAGAGCCTCAAGGCGGAAAACGGCGGTCTGCACGACTGGACGAACGAGGGGAGTTTGGCCTGCAAGCAGCTCGACGATGCCCTGTTCCGCCTCCCCGTCGGCGCCCTGAGCAACATTATCGACGACGACAAGGGGCACGCCTTTGTCGTCGTGCGCGTCGTCGAGCGGGCGAGTGCGGGGGTGACAAGCTTTCGCGACGCACAGATCGGCATTCGAGACAAGATCAGGAACCAGCGTAAGCAGGCCGCCCAGGCGAAAAGGCTGACTGAATTCCTGGAAGAGAACAAGTTCCGGGCCTGGACGATTTACGACGACCTGTTGCGCGAAATGGAAGAAAAGGCGAAGATCGCCGCGAAAAAGCAGTCTAAACTCGGCAGTCGCTAGCCGCAGGGCGTCGGAGCTACTAAAGCCGCAGCATTTCGCGGAAGCCGGCCGTCACCGCCTGCGGGTGCACAAGCACCTGCCAACCGACGCAAGCGGCCAGCAAGAAGGAGCCGACCGCCAGCACCACTCCCCAGGCGTTCGGCGGCGACTCGGCCCGACGCAAACGTGAGGCGAGTCCGCCTTCCAACCGCCGCCAGCCGGCGAAACTCTGGTCGTCGGCGGTCGCCACCAGCGACACGTTCTTCAGCGCCGGACTGGAATCGAGGTGCAATTCGACGCGGAGCTTAGGCAATGCCAGGCAGGCGCCGGCCCAGCGCGCCTCGGAGTCAAGTTCGTCGATCACTTCGGCCAGCAGGGGGCGAAGCTGGTCGACCGTGAAGTTGTAGATCGTAATCCGCGGCCGCACCAGAAGGGCCGCCAGCGATACGCACAGGGCGTACATCACCCCCAGCAGCAGCCAGACGTAGCCCTTGTAGACGTAGATGGCCTGTTCGGGCAGCAGCAGCTCGATCGGTCCCACGAGCACCATTCCCGATACGGCCACGCCCAGCGCCGCCAGATCACGGGTGCCGGATACGACGAACGGTTTGCGAGACAGATTGATCCAGGCCAGCAGCACCAGGTAGATGGCCAACGGACCGAACGCCAGGCACAATCGAAAGCCGTCCATCCAAAGTCTCGGAAGAAAATTCAGAGTCGCCTGAAGCAGCTTCTCGGTGGCCGCCTCGCCGGTTTCTCAGCGAAGTCTCAGGCTTAGCCTCAAAGAGCCAATTTAGGCTGGGGCATCTCCCGGTTCAACTTCCAGCTCCCAGCCGTCGAGAAACACCGCCCCCTTGGGAGTGACGACGACGCCGTCCCGGACGACGGCCTGATCGCTGTCGGCGCTGTTCTCGATTCCCGTTTCGTTGACCAACCGCACACGGCGGCCGACGTGGCAGTTCTTGTCGATGATGGCCCCCTCGATCACGGAACCTTCGCCGATGGCGACTGGCGGAATGCCGGCGGTCAGGTCCGAGGCGAGTTGTGAGGGCGACTGGAAGAAGTCGTTGCCCATCAGGATCGAATTGCGGATCGTCACGTTGCGGCCGATCCGGCAGCGCAGGCCGATGACGCTGTCTTCGATCGTCGCCCCGCTTTCGATATGGCAGCCATCGGCCAAAAGGCTATTGCGCACCGTCGCTCCCTCGATGCGTGTGGGAGGGAGGAACCGGGGGTGCGAGTAGATCGGCGCCTCGGCCGAGGTGAGCTCAAAGAGGGGCTCCGGCTTTGCCAGGTCGAGATTCGCCTGGAAAAACGATCTGATCGTGCCGATGTCTTCCCAGTATCCGTCGAACAGGTGAACATGCACCCGGTGCGTTCGGATCGACGCGGGAAAGATTTCCTTGCCGAAATCGCGGTAGTCGGTCTTGGTGAGCAGGTCGACGAGGGCGTCGCGATTGAACAGGTAGATGCCCATGCTGGCCAGCAGGTCGCGGCCGCGGCTGGCGACGCCCTGGGCGTCGATCCACGCCGGCTCCGTGCGCATGTGCTGCACCTCGGCCTGGGTCTTCGGCTTCTCTAGAAACCCAGCCACTGCCCCCGTGGCGTCGAGCCGCATAATGCCCAACTGCGAAGCCTCCTCACGGGCAACGGGGAGCGTGGCGATCGTGGCGTCGGCCTTGTTGCGGCGGTGCGTCACGAGCATGTCGAGGTAATTCATTCGATAGAGCTGGTCGCCCGACAGAATGAGTACGTACTCGATTCCCGGCTCCAGCAGCACGCGCAGGTTCTGCCGCACGGCGTCGGCGGTGCCTTGGTACCAGTCGGCGTTTTCGGGCGTCTGCTGGGCTGCCAGGATTTCGACGAAGCCGCCGTTGAAGGCGTCGAAGCGGTAGGTCTGCCGGATGTGACGGTGGAGGCTCACCGAGTTGAACTGGGTGAGCACGTACATCCGGTTCAAGCCGCTGTTGATACAGTTGGAGAGGGGAATATCGATCAGCCGATATTTTCCCGCAAGCGGCACAGCCGGCTTGGAGCGGAACTTTGTGAGGGGATCGAGGCGCGTACCGCGTCCACCGCCTAGAACCATGGTCAGAATGTTTTTCATCGCCTGCACCAGACACGCGAGCCAGAATGGCCGTTGGGGCCATTGTAACGAAACGCTCGCAATCGGATAGGTACTCGGCCGCCCGTACCTGCCACACCCTGCCCACCGCTTCGCTTGCAAAACGGCACAAAGCCTGCAAAATGGGGCGGTCTCAGGCATTGCCCCGCCAGACCTCGCCTTTGCCCACCGGAACTCGATCCTGCCGATTTTTCAGCGACCGCCCGCAGTCCATTTGCGCCAACAAGAGGGTAATCTCATGCGTAGCCGTTTGCTCGTTTGCTTTCCTGCAATCTTCCTGTCGGCCTTCGCCGTTGTTTCCCCCGGTGCCTGTCTGGCGGCGGAGCTGAGCCGCGACTGGCCCTCGTTTCGAGGGCCCGACCGCAGCGGCGTATCCAAAGAAACCGGTCTTCTGCAAAAGTGGCCCGACGGAGGGCCGACGCTCGTTTGGGAGGTGCGAGGGCCGGGGCGCGGTTACGCCAGCGTCGCGGTTGTCGACAACCGTATCTTCACGCTGGGCGACACCCTCTCCGCCGACGAACCCGACGAGTATCTGCTCGCCTTCGACCGCGATTCAGGCAGCCCCCTCTGGAAGCTCAAAACCGGCTCTTCCTGGAACCAGGGGCAGCCGACCTGGCAAAGCTCTCGCTCGACCCCGACCGTGGCGGGCGACCTGGTTTACGCCCTGACGGCCCACGGTGAGCTTGTTTGTGCCGACGTTGTGTCGGGGAGCGAGAAGTGGCGAAAGAACCTGATGGGCGGTTTTGGCGGCACCAAGGGAGACGGTTGGGGCTATAGCGAGTCGGTGCTCATCGACGGCGACCGGCTGATTTGCACCCCCGGCGGCGAAAAGGCGACCATGGTGGCCCTCAACAAGGACACGGGCGAAACGATCTGGCAGACTCAACGGTCCGGTGATCGGGGCGCCGGCCACGCCTCCGTCGTTCCTTCCGAGATCGGCGGCACGCGAGTCTATGTGCAGACGACCGCCAGCGGGCCGATGGGTGTCCGGGCCGACGACGGCAAGCTGCTTTGGACGTTCGATATCGACCGTACGACGGCGGTCATTCCCACGCCCATCGTCCGCGACGACCTGGTGTTCTTCTCGGCCGGTTACAAGCGGGGCGGCGCGCTGTTGAAGCAGGTTCCGACGGGCGACGGTGAGGTCAAAATCGAAACAATCTATCCCCTCAATACCGACCTGGCCAACAAACATGGCGGCGTGGTACTCGTCGGCGACTACCTTTATGCCGGCAAAGAAGACCAGAACATCATTTTCTGCGCCGAACTGATGAGCGGCGACATCAAGTGGCAGGACCGCGGATCCGGTCAGGGGTCAGCCGGCACGGCCGCCGCCGACGGCTGCCTCTACATCCACTACGCCAACGGGCAGATGTCGCTGGTCAAGGCGGCTCCCGACAAATATGAGGAAGTTGGCTCGTTCATGGTGCCTGGCAGCGGCGAGCGGCCGAGTTGGGCTCATCCGGTGATCGCCGGAGGCCGGCTTTACCTGCGAGAGCAGGACCGCATTCTCTGCTACGATATCCGTGCCGGGCAACAGTGACCGCCGCGAGACCCCGGGCCGCAAGGAAGTGAGTGACGGGAGAGGATGGCTCTGTCATCACGCGGGTTGTCGATTACTGGCGCCGTAAGAAGCGCGTTCCGCACGAAGCGCGTGGCTATCGGGCTGCTGTGGGCAGCGGTTGCTTTTGCGGCCCACCGCGCGCCCGCTCAGCAAGACTGGCGGCCGGAGAAGACATGGCTGTTTGCCGTCGGCGTCCTCGAGTGGAAAGACGGCAAAGATTGGCCGGCCATGGAAAGCGCCAAAAAGGATCGCCGCGACGTGCAACTCGTCGAGCATTTCAAGGCGCAGGGCGTGCCTGAGTCGCGGGTCGCGTACTTGCAAGACAGGCACGCTACGCTCCGGCGTATCAACACGGCGCTGGAAGACATGCTGAGCAAAACGGCGCCCGGAGACACACTGATCCTCTACTACACGGGGCACGGCTTTCGCGATCGAGCGAAACGACGGGTGTACTTCGCCAACTACGACGCCACGAGGGGCCGAGATGCCTGGCCGGTGGATGAGATGTTCGACACCATCGAAAGACGGTTTCGCGGCCAGCAGGCCCTGCTCCTCGCCGACTGTTGCTTTTCCGGAGCGCTGGCCGACGAAGCATTGCGCCGCCGATCTCCCATCGCCTTCGGCTGTCTCTGTTCTTCTTTTTCCCATAACACTTCTACGGGAAACTGGACGTTCACCGATCTTCTGCTCGGTGGTCTGCGCGGCAGTCCGCTCGCCGACGAGAATGGCGACCGGGTGATCGAGTGGGAGGAACTCGGCCGCTGGTCGATGCGAGAAATGGCTTTCATCGAGCGGCAGAAAGCCGTCTTTGCAACGGGCAACCAGTTCGACCCGCGGTTCAAGCTAGCGCCCGCCAGAGGCACCCGGACCGGGCGGTCCGGCGAGCACGTTGAGGTTCAGTGGCAGAACAAATGGTACCGGGCGCAGGTCCTTGGATCGCGCGGCGAAGAGCTGAAGGTTCACTACGTCGGCTACGCCGATTCGTGGGACGAATGGGTCCCTCCCGAGCGTGTGCGGCCCTTTCGGCCGCCCGGTTTCAAGCCCGGGTCGCCCGTCTCCGTGAAATGGGAGGGCCAGTGGTATCCGGCGACGGTTCGCCGCGCCTGGTACGGCCTGCACCTGGTGCACTACGACAACTATTCCAACGAATGGAATGAGTGGGTCGGGCCGGACGCGATCAAAGAGCGCTCGCCCTCAAAACAGCCAGCGCATGGCCATGAACCCGAGTAGAATCAGGGCGAACAGCGCCAGCGTCATCCATTCGAAGTGCCGCTCGACGAACGCTTTAGCCGGCGCGCCGAAGAAGAACATGGCCGTCGCCACAAGAAAGAAGCGACCCGAACGGCCAAGAACCGACGCGATCACCAGTGTCTCCAGCGAGACCGTGCGATGGCACACGCCAGCCGCAATGGTGAACACTTTGTACGGAATCGGCGTGAAGGCGGCGGCGAGAATAGCCAGGAAAGCATTTTCGCCGTAAAGCTTCTCCACGCGCTCGAAGTTCGCCAGCGTGAATCCCGGCACGTAGTCGAAAAAGAAATCGTCGACTTGCAGCCACAGCGCCCGGCCGATGTACCAGCCGAGGATCCCCCCTAGGACCGAAGCCGCGGCGCTGACGGCGGCGTAGTAGAAAGACCTCCGGGGCTTGGAGACGGAAAGCGCGATCTGTAACACGTCGGGCGGAATCGGAAAGAAAGAACTTTCGGCGAACGAGATCAAGGCCAGCGCGGGCGTGCCATAGCGCGTTTCGGCCCAGCCTAACACCCATTGGTAGAGCCGCTTCAGCGGGTTGCGCGACCGTGACGCCGCCGGCACAATTCCCTCGTTTGACACGCTCATTTCGGTTCCGCTCAGGCGGCAGACTTTCGGGATCTCAGCAACTTCTCGTAAGAGACAGTCTACCTGCAGTTGGCGGGATTGAGGTAGGCCAAACGCGAAAAACCGAGTTGGGCTGCGCTGCTTCGGCGCGCCGCATTCGACAGCCGAACTCGATGAAGGGTTCTGACCGTAACTGGCGGCAACGAACAGACTTCTTGAACGCCGGCGAAGCGGCGCGGAATGCTCCGAGGCGGGGCCTGGAGGGGATAGAGTGGCCCGGAGGTTCCTCCGGCAAAAGATGTCGCCACAAGGCTAGGCCGTGGTCTGCGCCGCGTCAAAAATCTTCTGTCCGGCTCGTTGACCATTTTTGCTTTTACGGTCTTTGCACGCTAGGTTTGCAAAGAACACTTCTCAGCCCTTTTCTGGTAACTCGAATCTGGCAGCTCGCAGCAGTCGGCAGGCCGTTGCCTTCCGACATCCAGACGAACGGCCAAAAATCGAGCGTTATTCGATGGAGTATCGCGCCATGACCCGAAGTCGACGCGCACGTGAGAATCGGCGAGGGGCCGTTGCCGTGGAAGCCGCCTTTTGTCTGCCGCTCTTGTTGACGCTCATGATGGGCATGTGGGAAGTCGGCAAGATGGTGCAGACCTCGCAGATTCTGGCCAACGCCGCCCGCGAGGGCGCTCGATATGCGGCCACCGGCAACCTCAACGGCACCGACGTCACAGCAGCCATGGTGCAACAGAACGTCCGCGACTACTTGACTAGCGCCCAGCTTCCCAACGCAGCCGTAAGTGGGGCCTCGATCCAATTGACCAATCTCAGCGCCAACAACTGGACCGATCCCTGCAATGCTCAGCCGATGGACCAGTTCCGAGTTACGGTCACCATTCCGCAGGGTACGGCTTTTGACAGCCTGCAACTGACCACCCTGAGACTGGCGAACGTGACGCAACAGTTGTCGGCCAGCGCGACGTGGGTTTCGCTGGTCGATTCGCAAGTCTCCGTCAGTACGCAACTGCCATATTAATGCACGACTGGGGCATATTGGTGAACGACAGGGCCATGGAACGAGAGGGTGCCATCGTGGTTTGTCAAACGGGCCTGATCGCGGTTACCCGCGGGCATTGTCGCCGAAGGGGCGTGCGGAAGGGCGCTGCCCTGGTCGAAACGGCGCTCGTTTTGCCCATCCTCCTTCTGTTTCTGCTGGGCATCATGGAGTACGGGCGATACTTTTTTGTTCTTCAGCTCGTGACCAACGCCGCACGTGAAGGTTGCCGCTACGCCGTGACGCACACCAATGCGGTCACGCTGGGAGGCACCACCACGGGTAACGCCACGTCCGACGTCACCAATACGGTCAGCAATTTCTTAGCGGGTCAGTCACTGTCAAGCCAGTCCGTGCAGGTCTATCAATCGGACAGCCAGGGAAACAACATCGGCGCCTGGAACGGAGCCACGCCGGGCCAGTTTGTTTGCGTGCAAATCACAGGTAACTTCCAGATCACCGTCCCCAAGCTGCTCTCGTTCCCGGGAAGTGTCCCCGTCAAGGTTCAATCCGTCATGCTTTGCGAAGGCAACTGAGTTCGCCGGTAGAAAGGTTCCCATGAAAAGAAATCACCGCCGGAACAATCGTCGTGGAAACGCGCTGGCCACCATGGGGCTCTTTCTCCTGCCGCTGATGGCGTTTCTCGCTTTGTCGATCGACCTGGGCCTGTGGGCGATCGCTCGCACGCAGTGCCAGGACGCGACCGACCTTGCCGCCTTAGCGGGGGTGCGAACCATCAATGGCAACACGGCGAACGGGGCCAACAATAACTATTCGGCCGTCGGGCCGGCCGCCCAGCAGGCGGCTACGGCCAACCCAGTGCTGGGACAAACGCTCCCCTCGTCACAAGTGCAAGTCAATATCGGCCGCTACGTCTACAACTCGACCTCACAGCAGTTCGAAGGGCAGTTTCCCGGGCCGTCGACCGACAACTGGAGCCTGGTGCAGGCCACGACCAATTTCAGCGTCGGCAGCAGCCTCCCCTTTGCCAAAGTTCTGGGAATCAGCGTAGGTTCCATCCAGTCGACGGCAACCGCCGTGCATCGGCCCCGTGATATCGCCGTCATCCTCGACTTCTCAGGATCGATGCGGTTTTCGAGTTGGCTGGGGGTCGACAACGGGCTTGGCTTTGCCACCAACAACCCGGATACGGTAGTTCCAACATTCGGCCACTACTCGTCCCTCGGCGCCGGCCAGATGTATGCTACGAACTTTACGGCGCCTTACAGCGCCGCCAACATCAGCGCGACCACCAACGACGGCCGCCCTCCGATTTGCGCCGATTTTTACCAGGACGCGAGCGGCACGCCCGCGTTTACTTCGGCCCCGGCCAGTTATGCCACGACCCCCGGCGGCGACAACTACCTCACAACCAACAAGAATACCAGCACGACTTGGGCCCAGACCGCCGCTCAAGTGCTGAACATCAGCAGTCCAGGCACCAGCACCCGCGATGCGACCTTTGAAAGCCAGGGCTACACCGCCTACTCCATGACGCCTGCCTTCAACGGATACACGCAGGGGCCGGCGTACTACGGCAAAACGTTCTTCATCTGGCCGCCCGATCCCACCAAGGACTGGCGGACAACCTACTTCTATAAAACAGACGGGGTGACGCCGCAAAACGACAACTCCAAGCTGTGGAACTCAAGCGGAGTCTGGCAGGCCCCGGGCAGCTCCACTTATTACATCAATTACAACGCCATCTTGAACTTCATCAAGAATGTCGGCCCGAACCCCTTCCCGTCGACGCTGCGGTCGGGACGCATCGTTTACTACACGTCGCCGATTCCGACGACGATCGACACCTCCACCTGGCCCCCCAGCGACCTGAATCAGAGGTTCTGGAAGGACTACATCGACTACGTGCTGGGCGTCATGCAGACGGGAGCGAGCACCTACCAGATCATCAATAACGGCCAGACGGCAGGAACCGGCTACGGCAGCGATACAAGTTGGGGTACGCGAAAGATCACCGCCGTCTCATCGCTGACCGGAAATCCCAAACCCTACATGCACTACGGCGACAACCCACAGCGCCCGCTGTTGAATTTCTGGTTTGGGCCGATGACGATGATCGATTTTCTCGACAACTATAATTTGATGTTCCAGGTCAATCCGAACGGGTCGCGTTATTGCTGGTGGCCGGGAACGTGCCACGAAGCACCCATGTACGCCTGCAAGCTCGGCATTCAGGCAGCGCTGAACGACATTCAGACCAATCACCCTAACGATTACGTGTCGCTGATCATGTTCAGCGTGCCGAAGACCTCGGCCAACGATACCGGGGGCACGCGGTTCAACGGCGCACGCGTCGGCCTGGGGCAGAACTACACGAACCTGATCGAGTCACTCTGGTATCCGCCGGCGACGGTTGGCAACACGAATGCCACGGTGACCCCCTACGACAGCAATAACCTGGAGGTGCCGCGGGCGTTCGGCGGCACGTGCTACGCCCAACCTTTGATGCTGGCCTACAATCAGTTTAACGCCGCGTCGGCCTGCTCCGGTTATGCGAGTCCGGCCGGCCTCGCTGGGGGCAACGGCCGCAAGGGAGCCCAAAAAATTGTCATCTTTGAGACGGACGGCGCTCCGAATACCACGGCCAGTGCCAACCTGCAGAATAGCGGCTCCTATCAATCGTATTACAAGGTCCGCTACAACCCGAGCAGTCCGAGCGGAAGCGAGTACCCCGGCTCGGTGAGCGGCTACGGCGACAACTCTGCCACCGTTACAAACCAAATCTACGGCATTTGCCGGCAGATCGTGGCGGCCGACACGGCCAGTCCGCCCGGCTACGCCAGCGGCGCGCGGGAGGTTCTCATCCATTGCCTGGGCTTTGGGCCGATGTTCGCGCCGGGCACCGCCACGGTAGGGCCAAATACGGCGACGCTCAATCAGATGCAGCTTATCGGCAACGTCACCGACGGAATGCCGAACTATAAACTTATATATGGTGACCAGAACACGATCGTGAACAGCTTGCAGCAGGCGTTTACCAAGATCCTGGAAAGCACCGTGCCCGTATCGCTGATCCAATGACCGGCTTCTGCGCGTAACAAGGTGACTGATCGACATGGCCGAACCGGTCGCCGAATTCCTTAACGTCTCCAAGCGGTACGGCGGCGGGCTGTTGTGCCCGCCGGTGCTCGCGCTCGACGACGTGAGCTTAAGCGTGTCGCGCGGTGAGGTGACGGGACTCGTCGGTCCTAACCGAGCGGGCAAGAGCACGCTGGTCAAACTGCTGCTCACCATCTGCCAGCCCACGTCGGGACGGATCACCCGCCTGGGCCGCCCCTGGCACGACCGGCGGACGCTGGGGCGAATCGGTTACATCCACGAGAGCCAGTCGCTGCCCCGCTATCTGACCGCCCCGGGACTTCTGGAGTACTACGGCGCCCTGGCGGGGCTTTCATCGCAAACCGTTCGCCAGCGCGCCGGGGAGCTGCTCGAGCGCGTGGGTCTTGCGGATCGCGGCCGCGAGGCGATCGCCCGCTACAGCAAAGGAATGCTGCAACGTCTGGCGCTGGCGCAGGCTCTGCTGAACAAGCCGGAACTTCTCGTGTTCGACGAGCCCACGGAGGGAATGGACCTCGTAGCGAGGCAACTCGTCTTCGACGCGATCGTCGAACAGCGCCGATCCGGCCGCAGCGTGCTCCTTGTTTCGCACTCGCTGGCGGACATCCAAAGACATTGCGACCGGGTGGCCGTGTTACGCGAGGGGCGGCTGGCCGCGTTCGGCCCCACGTCGGAACTGATGGGGCGCGGAGGCGAATCGCTCGAGGACGCCCTGGAACCCCTTTATCACGGCGCTCATGAGCTGGTGAGCGTATGATTTTCTACGAGCGGCTGCGAGTCGTGAGCTGGCTGGTGCGGGATACCTTCCGGCAATCGCTGGCCTACGGCATCTTCTGGATTCTGGCGGGCGTGAGCCTGGTTTCGATTGTCATGTGCGCCAGCGTGGCGGTCGACGCCCCGACGACGCTCACGGCGGAGGACGGCACGACCGACTTCTTGCCGCGGCACGACCGGGACGCCCGCGACCGCCATCGGGCCGAGATTTCCGGCGTGTCAATCGCCGAAGGACGTCTCACGATCGCCTTTGGTGCGATCCGGTTGCCGGTCGCTCGCGACGCGCGTGCCGCGGTGCACTTTTTGCAACTCGTCCTCGCCTGCGGAGTGGCCGACACGCTCGGTCTCTTGCTGACCATCATCTGGACGGCCGGCTTTTTGCCGGGCTTTCTCGACGGCCGCAACCTGGCGGTTCTGCTGGCCAAGCCGGCGTCCCGCCGCTTGCTGCTGGGGGGCAAGTTCGTGGGCGTGCTCAGCTTCGTCCTGCTGCACGCCACGGTTTTCGTCGGCGGAACATGGCTTATGCTCGGGTTGCGTACCGGCGTTTGGGACGCCGCCTACCTCTGGAGCGTCCCCCTGCTGCTGATCCATTTCGCCATCTTTTTCAGTTTCTCGTTGGTCCTGGCCGTCTGCACGCGCAGCACGGTGCTTTGCGTCTTTGGCTCGATCCTGTTCTGGTTTCTTTGCTGGGGGATGAATTTTGGGCGGCACGAGGTCGTGGCAGAGAACTACCGCGCAAGCGAGGCCGTTTTCGGCAGCGAGGCGGTGACGCTCGTGGAGGCCGCTTACTGGACCCTGCCGAAGCCGGCCGACGTGGGGATGCTGCTTTACGAGGCGGTGGACGCCGCCGGCGATTTCGGCCAGGTCGCCGCCTTCCAACAGGTCAAAGAGCACGGCGATTTTCACCCCTATCTGTCGCTCGCCACTTCGCTAGCCTTCATGGTCCTTCTCCTGGCGGGCGCCTCGCGCCAATTCTCCGCCCTCGACTATTGAAGCTCGCGCCCTGACCAGGCATGAGCGCCGGTTGGCGATGGCGAGGGAATTACCGAAGTTACCGCCTTATGGGCGCGTGTTCAGCATGGATGCTAGCACTCGAAATGCTAGCATGACGTAACGTTGTTCTGAGTACGGAGGACCGACCGTCCGGCAAAGGAGCGCCTGCAAGATGCCTCGGTTTTGCCAAAAAGGGCTCCCAAAATGGCCGCTCGATCAAGCTGGAAAGGCTTTTTGAGGCTTAGCCTCGTTTCCATCCCCGTGAAGGCCTATACCGCCTCCTCCAGCGGCGGCGGCGAGATCAGCTTGAACCAGCTTCACGCCGACTGTCACAGCCGCATCCGCTACCAGAAAACGTGCCCGATCCACGGCGAGGTGACGCAAGACCAGATCGTGATGGGCTATGAGTACGCCAAGGGGCAGTACGTGGTGATCGACACCGCCGAGCTGGACAAGCTGCGGACCGAGGGGGACAAGGCGATCAGCATCGATACGTTCATTCCGCCGGACGAGATCGACCCCATCTACTTCACAGACAAGTCGTACTACCTCACGCCCGATGGCCCGGCCGGGCAGAAGAGTTTCGCCCTGCTGCAGCAGGCGATGGTCGATCAGAACGTCTGGGCCACGGCGCAAGTCGTGATGCATGGCAAAGAGCAGCTCGTGCTCGTGCGACCCCTGGAAAAGCTGCTGAGCATGACGACTCTCTATTACCATTCACAGGTCAAGGCCCCCTCCTCATTCCAGGACGAGCTCGGCAATCCCGACATCGCGTCGGAAGAAATGAAGCTGGTTAATATGCTCGTTTCGGCGACGGCGGAGAAGCCGTTCGACCACGCTCAGTACCATGACGTCTACACCGAGCGATTGACCAGGCTCATCGAGTCGAAGGTCGAGGGCAAAGAGCTCGTTGCCTCGCCCAGCGAGGAACCGACCCACGTCATCAATCTCATGGACGCCTTGAAGCAGAGCGTCGCCAGGGTGCAAGCGGTCAAGGTTCCTAGCCCGGCCCGCAAGACGGCCAAGAAGGCGCCAGCGAAAAAAATGGCCACGAGCGCCCGGCAGCGCTCGCCGGCCAAGGGGAAAAAGAAGACCGGGTGAGGCGGCGGCCGGATGCCGTCGGGTCTGCTAGCGCCGTTTCCAGTTCGGAGTTTCCAGTTGACGTGCATCATCGTTCAACCGGGAGCCAACGGCGACCGCGAGGACGGCGCCGAATGCCGGGCGCGAAAGTACAATTCGTCCCCCTTGGCGGTTTCGACCTCGCGCCGTTGGTTCCCGGTTAAACGACCGGAGCGTAAAATGCGGAATTCTTGAACTGGACACATCGCCAGAATCGGTGATTTCTGCCAGTTTTGCTTGCGCGTTGAAGGGAGTGGATGAGTCATGGCCAATGGCTGGCTGCGAGACAAGCGGGTGGCCGTCACCGGCCGCCTGCTCTCGATGACGCATGCCGGCTTTGCCGAGCTGGTCGCCGAGCATGGTGGCGAGTTCGTGCCGCTGCCCAATCGCCGCACGAGCCTGCTCGTCATCGGCCAGGACGGTTGGCCGCTGGAGCCGAACGGCCGGCAGACGAAGAGCCTCGAGCGCGCCCGCAGGTTTCGAGCCTGTGGCTATCCCCTGGAATTGCTCAGCGAGGAGGACTTTTACGACCGCCTGGATCTGGCCGGTCCACGCAGCCTGCTTCACCGCCGCTCGACGCTGCATGAGCTCAGCCGGCTGCTCAAAGTGCCGGGCCGGCAATTACGATCGTGGCTGCGCGCCGGCCTGATCGAGCCCGTCGAAATGGTCCACCGGCTGGCCTACTTTGACTTCCGGCAGGTGGCGAGTGCCAAGAACCTCTGCGAGCTGACGTCGGCGGGCGTCGGGCCTCAAGAGATTCGCGAAAGCTTGGAGCAGTTGCGTAACTGGCTGCCCGGCATCGACGCCCCGCTCGCACAGCTCACGCTTCTGCAGCAGGACGGCCGACTGCTGGTGCGGCTGGACGACGACCAGCTTGCCGAGCCCAGCGGCCAACTGCACTTTGACTTCATGGCCGGTTCGGCAAACGAGCCCGACGTCGTTGCCTTCAGCGGCAAGACGGCCGATGCGTGGTTTGAGGAGGCGCTCGAGCTGGAAGACCGCAACCGGCCGGCCGAGGCGGCGGCCGCCTACCGAGAGGCGATCCGCCTGGAGCCCGACGACCCCGTGCTGCACTTCAACTTGGGCAACGCCCTCTATGCCTGCCACAAGATGGCCGCCGCCGCGGAACACTTCCGTCGAGCGACGGAGTGCGATGCTGCCTACGTCGAAGCATGGAACAACCTGGGCAACGTGCTGGCCGAGTTGGACCAACGCGACCAGGCAATCGACGCCTACCAGAAGGCGCTGCGGCTCGTGCCAACCTATTCCGACGCCCAACACAATCTGGCGGTCGTGACGGGGTGCGGTGGCGAATCTGGTTAATGCAGGCCTATTCGAGAACCGGTATGGTTGTCAGTTCTCGCCGGCCGCCAGCAACTGCTTCGTTCGTTCGCTGCGTGGCGCGTCGAGCACCTGGGCAGGAGGTCCGTCCTCGATGATTTGTCCGTCGGCCAGCACCACCACCCGGTCGGCCGCACGGCGCGCAAAGCCGATCTCGTGCGTCACCATGACCAGCGTCAGGCCGTCTCGCTTGAGCGTCTCGAGCACGCTTAACACCTCTTGCTTCAACTCAGGGTCGAGCGCGCTGGTGATCTCGTCGCACAACAAACACTGTGGCTGCATGGCCAAGGCGCGAGCGATCGCGACGCGTTGCTTTTGTCCGCCCGAAAGCTGTTCTGGAAAGGCCGTCGTCCGGTCGGCCAAGCCGACGCGATCAAGCAGGGCGCGCCCGCGGGCGAGCGCCTCGGTACGCCGGAGCTTGAGAACCTGGGTTGGCGCCTCCGCCACGTTGTCCAAGGCCGTCAGGTGCGGAAAGAGCTGATAGTCCTGAAACACCATGCCCACGAGCCGCCGAATCGGCAGCCAGGCCCCGTTTCTCTTCAGGTGAGACTCGGGGGCCGTGATCTGATGCGGGCCGACCTGAATCTGGCCGGAGTCCCAATCGTTGAGGCCGTTGATGCAACGCAGCAGGGTCGATTTGCCGCCGCCGCTGGGACCAAGCACCGCCAGCGTTTCGCCGGCGCGGATGGCAAGATCCACGCCGTCGAGTATCTTGCGCGGGCCGAACGACTTCGTCAGGGCGCGAACCGATATGAAATCTTCGCCCGCGGCTTTCGTCATGATCGTCGCCTGAGCTGCGCAAAACCTGGCGGTTTCACTTACGATAGTATGCGGGGGCGATTGGCGATCGCCGTTCGGATCAAGGCCAGAATTCGCTCCCGCTCCTCGCCCACGAGCGGCAGTCGCGGAGGCCGGACCATCTCGCTGCCGTAACCGCAGGTGGCGGCGGCCAGCTTGATGTACTGCACCAGCTTGGGATGCGTGTCGAGGTGCAACAGGGGCGTATACCAGCGGTAGACGCGCCGGGCCTCGTCAAGCCGGCCGGCCTGGAGAAGGTCCCACAGCAACCGATTTTCGTGCGGGAAGGCGTTCACCAGGCCGGAGACCCAACCCTCCGCGCCCAAAAGGGCGCTCTCGAAAACCAGATCGTCGACGCCGCAAAGCAGCAGGTAACGATCGCCGCAAGCGTTGGTCAGATCCGTGATCCGCCGCGGATTCTCGGACGATTCTTTGATCGCCACCAGCGTCGGCTCGTCAGCCAGCTCGCAAAAGGCGTCGGGTAGCATGTCGACGCCGTAGCTGACCGGGTTGTTGTAGCACATGATGGGCAGGCTGGTCGCTCTGGCGACCGCGCGAAAATGGGCGATCGTTTCCCGCCGGTCCCCCTTGTAGACCATCGCCGGCAGGACCATCAGGCCGTCGACTTCCGCCCGCGCCGCCTGCTCGGCCCAGCGGCAGGCTAGCGCCGTCGTGTACTCGGCGACGCCGCAGAGCAGCGGCACCCGGCCGGCCACATGCCGCACGGTGGCCGTCACGAGCTCGATCTTCTCGCCGGGCTCAAGCGAACAGTTCTCGCCCACCGTGCCGAGCATGATCAGGCCGTGAATCCCGGCGGCGATCATGGCGTCGAGATGCGCCAGCGTGGCCCCGATATCGAGCGCACCGTCGGCGGCAAACTGCGTTGTGGCTGCGGGAAGAACGCCTCGCCAGTCGGGCTTCATGGTGGGGTTACGCCTCCGTGGAGGTGAGGTTAAGCCAGGACTCGATTACGCCGGGCTTGGTTATGAGCCTATCCCAGAACCGGCGGGCAGGCGAGACGTCCGCACCACAATGTCGGTTCTCGAATACGCTCTATGCTAAGTCCCGATCTTCAAACATCAACAGCGCCGCGAGCATGGCGATGGTGATATAGATCGCGGAGTAGATGAAGGCATGGCCCAGATAGGCCAAGGGGATAATCCGATCGGCGGCGATCGGCGCGTCGGAGTTGAAGTAATCGAGCGCCGGAAGAATCGTAGCCAGCAGCCGCCCGACAAACGTGACCAGCGGCAGTTTTCCGATGGACGACTGCACCAAGAGAGGCGCCAGATGGCCCAGAACATAGACGGCAAAGCACGTCAGCAGGTTGGGCAACATCGGCCAGCGTGTCGAAATGGCGATGCCGATCGACGTAAGCACGGCCGTCTCGAAGAAGGCGAGCACCAACCCCGGCGTGACCTGCACGACCTCCACCCGCTTCTGCTCGGCGGTGGGAGAGGGATTGGACGTTTCTCGCGAGTCGTACGTAACCTTGTAGCTTACGCCTTCGAGAAAGATGACGCCCAGAATCACGAACATCGTGAAGGCCGGCGCCAACACCCCCAGAAACTTGCCGAACACAAATTGCCGCCGCCCGATCGGCTTGGAGAGCAGCGTCAGGGCCGTGCGGCCTTCCAGTTCGTCGGCGATCGTGACGCTGGCGGTCCACACGGCCAGGCCGATCGAGAATAGCGTGATCAGCTTCAGCCCCGAGTCTTTGACCATCTTCACGTCTTCGCCGAACGTGTTGTAGGGGAGGAAGACGAACAACCACAGCAAAAAGGCGCCGACCAGCATCTCGACCCAGAACAGAGGATGGGCCCACCCTTCTTTGGCCGTCGTCCGGGCGATCGCCATCACCTTCGGAAACATCAGCCGCAGCAGCCAATAGGTTTTGTACAAAGCGGCCAGCGCCAAAATGCCAACGATGACGATCTGCAGCGCGGGGTCAACCCGGTTCCAGAGTTTCCAGAAGCTGTCGGTGGTAAGGTCAGCCAGAAGCATGAGTTTCCCGTGATGAAATTCTGCCAGGGCCGGCTCAACCGCCCTGAGTTTGTGCCAACCCTGTTTAACGGCCAGGGGCACCCGCCTAGTGTCGAATCAAAAAACTGCCAAATTCGCCGGTCGCCGGCCTGCTGCGAACCTGGACGCCGGCGATGTATCGGTCCATCCGCTCGCCGATCGCCGCCAGAAAGCGCTCGACCTCGTCCGGTTCGCCTTCGGCCACGAGCTCGACTCGTCCGTCGGCCAGGTTTTCAACGTAACCACCGACCTCAAATCTCTCCGCTATTTCCCGCGCTGTATAGCGAAAACCCACCCCCTGGACACGCCCCGAGTAGTGGATCTCGCGCCGTTCGTGTGTGCTCATGTACGCAGCCGGCGGCTCGCGGTTCGCTTTGACGTGCTCATTTTGCCCAACCGAGCGGCCAGCGATCTACTCCGCTGCTCATTTGCACAGCCCCTCGTCGGTCGCTCCAAGTGTCTCATTCGCTTACGATGTCTTCCAGTCGTGAAATACCCACGATTTCGCGGCGGCTGACCCATACCCAGCGACGGTTGGCGTTAAGGCCGTGGCTGCGGGCGTCCAGGATGTACTTCTCCCGACTCGTCGCCGTATCTCGCAAGTCGTGAGCATCGGCGTCCGCCAGCAGCAAATAATCGCCCTGCGCCTCGACAAGCCTCCCCAGGTACACATAGGGGCTGCTCAAATCGACGACGATCACTTCGCCGAACAAGTGTTCGAACTGGGGTCCCGAAGCCATGCTCCAACATAACCTCCCACCCGGCCAAGGACAATTCTCCCGGACTCGTCGCCGGCCCACACGAATCCGGGCGCAAGCGGTGAGCACGACGCAACTTACCTCGCTTGCGGTTCGCGCTTGGTGTCGCGCAGTCTGCGCGGGAGCTCGCATGGCCGGTTGGAGCCGGCGGCCTTGACGCGGAAACGACCTTCGCCTACTTTCCCGCCGCCATGCGCCGAAGTCTCTCCTGCCTCGTCTTTTCTGCCGTCCTTGCTATCGTGGCCGCCCGCGCCACGGCCGGGGAGTCGCTTCATCTGGCTCCGACAAAGGGCGTCGTCCTGCTACGCAACGGCCAGGTGCTCGAGGGTACGATCGCTCGCGCGGGCGATTACTACTACATCTCAAAGCCGGGGAGCGAAATCAGGGTCAAGACCAGCGAAGTCGAAAAGGTCGCCGACCGGCTGGAGGAACTGTACGAAGAGAAACGCGGCCGCGTCGACCCGACGCGGCTGCAAGACCGCCTCGACCTGGCGGAATGGTGCGTCGACCAAAAACTCGTCGATCAGGCCGCGAAGGAGCTGGCCGAAGCCGCACTGCTGGAACCGCAGCATCCGCGTATCGTCCTTCTCCAGAGGCGTCTCGAACTGGCCCGACGTGCCGAGACGGAAACCACGCCCCCCCACCACGCGGTGGAGAATGGGCCGTCCGCCGAGGATCTCGACCGGTTCGTGCGCGGTCTTCCAGGCCATGCGGTCGAGACGTTTACTTCGACCATCCAACCCCTGCTGGTGAATAACTGCACCAATTCCGGCTGTCACGGGTCGCAATCCGCGGGAAAGTTGCGGCTGTTGCGGCTCCCCCTTTCGGGCACGGTAAATCGACGCCGCACCCAGCGCAATCTGTACGCCGTCTGGCAGGTGATCGACGTAGACCGGCCGGCCGCGAGCCCCATTCTGACGCAGCCGGTCCGGCCCCACGGCAACGCCAAAGGGGCGATCTTCTCCGGTCGCGAAACGGCCCAATATCGCCAGCTTGTCTCGTGGGTGTACGAGATCACGCGACAACGCCGTCCGAAAGAGTCGCCCGCCGACGATGCGGCCGAGCCGCTGCCTCATCGCATGGCGAACAAGGAGCGGAAGAAGAAACTCGCCGCAATTCCTTCCCCGCCTGGCGACACGAACGGGGAAAAACCGAGAGAGGGCGACCCCGAAGATCTGGAAGAGGTCGAAACCGAGACACTGGCGGACGACAAAGCCGTGGCCAACTCGCAGCACGGCCAGGCCGATCAGGACGAGAACTACGTCCCGGTCGATCCGTTCGATCCTGAGATCTTCAACCGTCGTTACTCCCCTGAGAAGTAACGCTTCGCCGGCTTCTGCTAAGAGAGCCGGTGGGCAGGCGAGAGCCGCATTTCAACGCCACCGCCGCTTGTACCACGCATCGCTGCCGGCGGTGGGGATCGCGCGATCGTCGAACGACGGAGGCGACTCCGCCTCGGCCGGCTCTGGCGGATCGGCAATCGTCCCCTTTTGCCCGCCAAAGGCTTGCGAAAACTTCTGACGGAATCCGTGGGTCCAGCGCGACCAGAGACTGTCGCGTGGCGCGGTTTCCGGCTCTACACCGAAGGCGGCCAGCGGCGTGCGTTGCCCGGTGTAGCGATCACGACCCACGGCCATTTGAACGGGGCCTGGCAGCGGGCGCTCCATGACAACGCTCGTACCAGCCGACGGCGTGAAGGGGGTCGCGGGGATCGCGGCCCGCGGCGGCGACGGATGCTCCTCGTCGTCATACGTGACGGACGCCGGCCGAGAGGAGTATTCCCCGTCCTCGTACGGAGCCGAGGTGGTCGGATAGGTGAAACGCGAAGACGAGTCTGCGTCGTCGGATGGCGCTGGAATCTGACCCTCGCAAGCTGCTTGATACGCGGCGTCCTCGGTGGCAAACTCACGCAGCCCCGGCTGCGACGGGGGCGTCTGCGGTTCTTCCCTTCCCGTCTGCACTTCGATGGCGGTTGCCTGCATCACGGTCGGTGTCGACAACGGCTCTTCCTGCAAAGCCGCCTGCCTTTCGAGATGCTGAACCATCCTTTGCTCAATCGTGGCCACCAGGTCTTCCTGACCGGCGGCCCGTAACTGACGTCTGACTCGTTCGACAAGCTGCCCCCCATCGGTCACGACGCCCGGCGAGGACCAGGGACCGAAGCACACGATCTGCGCGTCGCAGGTCGGCACTTGCCTGAGACTGCGGTTCCACAACTCGGCCTCGACGCCAATCAGTGGCTCCGCGCATTTCACTTCCGCCATGAGCGACTCGACCTCGACCAGCGCTCGCAGCTCGAATCCCTCCCGGTCGAACGAGCCTTGGCCAGCCAGTCGGGCTCGACCCGACACGGCCAGCCGCGCGTCGGACCACGGCCCGAAGTCGACGTCGCAGGCCACGCAGCGTATTGTGTGGGGCAGGCTCTTCTGCGAGGAGAAGTCGAGCTGCACTTCGGCGCCAAACTTCGGCAGCAGAATCCTCGCCCGAGCCGGCTTGCTTGCCAGCGATGCGTTGCTGGACAGGTGCGCGATTTCGACGAGCGCTTTGCCGCCCAGGCTCCAGGCGCTGGGCAGACCGTCGACGCGCAACTCTTCGATGGCAACCCGCGGTTGCGGCCGGCCAAGATCGCTTCGCCGACGCTCCCGTGAGAACTCGCCGGTATGCTCCGCCAACGTCAAGCGATCAATAGCCGCTACCAGGTGTTGTAAATCACCGAGCCGCCGGCATATCGTGCGCCACGGCCGAAGATACGAAGTGATATCCACGTCGCCCGCAGACGGCGAGTAGACGCGCAGGTTGCGATCCACCGCGACGGGGCCGGCGTCACAGGAGTCGTACACTTGCGCGGGCTGACGACGCGCCACGTCAGCTCGGACCTGCCTAAGGACAACCCTTTCGACCTTCAACCTGCCGCGCAGCAACAGTCCTGGCGACAACCGACCTTTTGCAACCCCGATGCGAAATCGATCGCGGTCGGGCCGAGCCGCGTCGGCGATCACCAGATCGTGAAGGACAAAGTCCCCGCTCCACAGCGAAAGCTGCGTGCGACCGCACGAGACCTGGGCGCCGTTGTACACCGAAAGTTCTCTCCAAAGTTCTCGTTCTGCGGACAGGCGAGCCAGCGACCACGAGGCAATCGCCACCGTTACGGCCGCGGCCAGGGTGGCCGGCACGCCCCAAGGGCGCAACCGGCGAGGCGCCATCCCTCGCCGAGCTCGCTGTTCATGGCTCGAAGGACCGTACCAGACCTGCAGCAGCGGACGCCCCCTGCCCGCTGGACCGTCGTCCCAATCCGCTTTGTCAGTCGGCAAACCCGTGCCGGTCGGCACCCACCGTCGACGTAGTTGACACGTGGCCCAATATGCGATCGTCGCGCCCGCGATGGCTGCTATCGCGCCGGCCATCGCCCCCCCGACGAGCGCGTATTCGTCCCAGCCTAAGAGGGCCACAAGCGTGTTCTCGCCGAGTTGGCCAATCGCGCGGCCAAGGGGTGTGCGATCCAGCACAGAGCGCCCCAAATCTTCCGCCACACCACGCGACAGCCAGGCCAGCAGCACGCTTGCCAGCCAGGTGGCGAGAAAGATCCGCGTGTGAACGTTGAACAAAATGGCGGCCAGGAACACGGCGGCCCAGGACAGGTTTCCGCCAGCCAGCGCCCCCGCCAGAATGCCTAGTGCCACGGCCGCGGCCACATCGCGCGGCTCGTGGCCACCATAGATGCCTTCAGCGATTTTGCGGGAAACGACCATAGCGGACTCTCGATCTACGTACCGATAATTTGGGTCGTATCGCACGTATCGACCCCGCAGGCGCCGCACCTTTGATGCATTTGGCTGCAAGCTTCCGGAGCGCCATCCGTTTGAGGCTTTGCCCAATAAATGCCCGTTGCCCAAATATTCGACGGCCTGCCCAAAAATTCATGGTAACTGGGATCGGGGCGCCAGGTTAGTGTCAATCTCGCGACGGTCGGTCTCGTTTTCGATCCGGCTATTTCTTGTCCGCAGGCAGCCGTTTCATTGACTCGCGATATTCGCTGTCGATAAAGGCCGCTTCGCCATGTCGCGAAAAGAACCCCTGAAGCTGCTCGGTGGACCAGTCCAAATGCGTAAAAGCCCACCTGTCGTTGGGCTTGGCAAGGGCGAGAGTTGGTTCCTTTTCCTTTACGATTTGCTGGATCTTTTGCAGATCGAGGCAAGCAATGGTCCGGGAGTCGCCTATCCCCTGAATAAGAAAGAAATGGTGGGCAGGTTCGTCTGGCTTTTCGGCGTAAGTCATATCCAGAATCCGCGTATCTCCGAGCCGCACGAGTTTGGCTTCTGTGTGTGCAGGCTGGCCCTGCACTTGAAGCCGGTATCCCTTCCCGCTAGCCGTAATGAGCGTTCGATACTCTTCCCTGCCCGTCTCAGGATCGGCAGTAATCCAAACACCCAGCAAGCCTTCGTCAAACTCGATAACATTGTCTGACGCGAGGGGATTTACGCTTACGGTCTGACAACCAAGCGAAAGGCTCGCCGAGAAACACAAAAGCAAAACGGCTCCGCGCATGGTTTGACTCCGTTCAAATGGACCGGGGGGTTCGGTCAGCATTATCGCCACGGCTGCCACGGGCGAGAACAGCAATCGGCAGCCGTTTCAGGGGGAATCCCCCAGCAACTGCCCCAGCGGCACCCCGGCCGCCTTCGCAAACCGGCGCAGCATCGAAACGGCCGGGTCGTGGCTCTTGAGAAACTGGCTGACGCTCTTACGGGCTGAAGTCGGCGCGTAGCCCATCGCCTCGCCGAGCTTCTGCTGGGTCCAGCCGTCGTCTTGGAGCTTGGCCCAGACCTTCCGCACCCGGCGCATCGCGTCATCGTCTTTGTCGGCCGTGCGTGCCATGTGGGAAGTCTATATGATTTGGACAGAAGGTCAAACCTTTTCGCAGGCGATCGGAACCTGGGCAAATCGTGCCCCCGAACCTCGGCCACGGTTCGCCCTCTTAGAGCAGCACACATTGGCAGTCGTGTGGACTTCAAGGCGACCGCCCCAGACCTAAGAAATGTGGCCTGTTGCCTTTGCCGAAAGTCCGGCATATCTTTGATTTATGGGATTTCGTCACAAGGGATGTCGCCATTATTCTGATCTCTGGCAGACCAATTGCTTGATTCTCGCGGAGAAATAAGCATACTAGACGTTTTTGACGTAGCATCTTTTTTGATTTGCAACTAAAAGTGCGACCAAAGGAATCGTCGCTTTGCGACGCAAGGAATAACGGCCAAGGACGGTCCGGGGTTCTCACTGCTCAAGCCCCGAGGGATTACTCATGAGAACGCTTCGCATTCCTTTGCGAGTCGTCTTCTACAAGGAGGATGGGGACTGGATTGCCCATTGCTTGGAGTTCGACATTTGCGGAGATGGCTCAAGCAAAGTCGACGCACTGGATTCCCTTTCAGAGGGCATTCGGCTCCAGGTAGAAAAGTCCATTGAGTTCAGCAATTGGGACAATCTATTTACGCCTGCTGAGCCGGAGATCTGCGAGCGTTTTTTTGCCGGGCGAGACATCGCGGAAGGCGAGTTGAAATTCCACGTAGAGAGTCACGACCCAGTGGTCTTTCAACAGACAGAATATCGCGAGTACGATCCGGCAACTGATAGATACGCCGGCCGCGACCTCGTCGAAGCGTGATGGCGAAATCTGCCGTCGCCTATTTCCGGCTGAAAAAGTCGTCGTCAGGCACTCCATCGCTAGGCATCAGCTTGAGATGCCTCCTGACGCCCTTAACGTAGCACGGCTTGACATCTCTGGATGTCGTCGGAATAGGATAGGAAAACTTTCTGCCGCCGACCGAGCGGATGAACGTGGTGTGGCTGCCCTTTCCAGCGGATGCGTCTTCCTGAATATCACCAAAGCTCTTCAGAATCTTTCGCAGCTCGTGCAATTTAAGGCGTTGCTTTCCCACTTTTTTCTTCCGCTCCACAGGGACTGCATCGTGGGCATCGTCCCCTGGCAAACTGAACTCCACTTCGGCAGTGACAGCCTTGACAGCCTCGCCAGCTTCGTCCTCTTCGTCCTCTTCGTGAGGTCCCTCGCTTGGGCTCCAGTTTTCCGACCGCATTCGTTCGCTCCTATGGCGACCACTGTTCCCTAAGCCGGCCGAACCGGTTTTAGGGCACTCCTGATGGTCTCGATCACGGTTTGGCAATGCCATGCTCACTGAGCCACAACAAAGACTCGGCTGCTATGCGATCGAGCGCTCTAAGTATCTCTCTTTCCCAGAATTCCGACAAGGTTTTTCTTGAGACCTTTTCGGGCAAAGCAAGGAAAGAGCGGCAATTTCCGTGCCTTCCTAGAAGCGACTGCGCCTAAATCGCGCGGGCTGTTTCTCACGCACCAGAAGCTTGGTCGATGTCGTCGAAACCGATGTCTTCGCTGCCTTGTTCAACGATGGTCCGATCAATTTTGGGCAGCAAACCTCGCTTTCTAAAGGCGGTCAGCTTGGCCACGAGTTGGTAGGCAGGTACGATGCGCCCCGTCGCTGCGGCGAATTCCCGGGCGATCATGCTAGCAACCTCGTCGCTATAGGCGATATTGTCCGAACCGCTGGCCAGCAGCGCGACATTCTCGGTGTAGATCTTGACGAGGATGTCTCCCTCCTCAAGAGACAGCACCACCACAGGCGGCGATAGCTGGTGGTTTCCGTCCAGTCGAACCCACAGGCCCCGCTTGCGCTGGGTTCGCATATAGTGGAGAACCTCGCCCGGCGCATCCTTGCGACCCGACGATTCGTTCCATTCCCCGGTGAACCGCTCCAACTCGTCCGCTCTGCTCTCGAACTGGTCAATCGGAATGCGGTAACGACGGTAGAGATCTACGAGCTGCTCACGCTCGTAATCAAAGAGCCTGAGCGACCGGCGCACTTTAGCCATGAAAAAAACTCCCTCTAAAAAAGCGGGAGCGGCGGTCGCTCTTAACGCAAGAATGATCGCCGACCCCGAGGCTTAATCTCCCTCCTCAGCAGAATCGAACTTTATCGTCATCGTCTCTTCTCCCTGCTCTTCGTCCGAAGCCGGCCCCGTGTGAACCACTTCGACGAGTCGCTGTTGAAGCTCGTCTTCGCGAATACCGGTAATCCTCTCTGCATCGCCCCACGTCAGTTGCTTCGTGTGAATGGCGGTTTCGAGCATCATCTCGAAGGTGATCGCTCGATCTCGCCATACGTATCCCGGTTCGTTTTCGCGCCACCCTCGATGGGCCATTTGAGCCCAAAGCCAGCGGGAGGCTGTGGTATTGATGATCCTGGTCTGGGCGGCTCGATAGATCATGGACGCCAGCGAAACCCCGAACCGTTCCTTGAACTTAATGAGCCTCAGGAATGAACGGCCCTCAAATGCCTCGCGTAGCTGGGACTCCGGCAACAGCAACGAGGTCGCAAAAGCGTAGGCCCTTCTTTCCAGTTCCCCCTCGCCAGCCACGTCGTCAGGCTGTGCCGCGTAGAGCACGTGGGCCAGCTCATGGGCGGCGTTCATCCTCACCCGGACGTTCGCTACCTCCGGGTTCAAGACCACAACGAATTCATCCCGTAACCGGGCTGCAGCCCCATCGACGCCGAACGAAGCGCGCAACTCCAGCGCCCTCGCCGAAAACGATTCCAGAACGCTGATGGTGTCGCCGATCGGATCGTCGTCATCTAGATTGAGAAAACCTCTCCGAATGTAGGCCGCCAACTCTTCTGGCGCGAGGGTGCCTTGCCCCAGGTCATCGACTCGTCTCCGCCGCTGACCCTTGAGATGCTGATCCAGTTTCACGTAGGCGTCGGCCCACTTGCCGGCCAGCGCCTCAAATCGACGCTTCTCAATTACCCCCACCCCAGACCGCAGGTTGCGGTAGCGGAACGAACTGAGGGAGTCGCGCTCGTCGAGAAACCAGTTGACGGGGCGACTGTAGATTTGGGCCAGCGCCGCCAGGATATGAATAGGCGGAACGTTGACGCCGTTCTCGTACTTGGCGATCGTCGTGTGCGACAGCGATAGTCGCCGCGGCAGTTTCGCGGCCACGGCGCGGGTAGAGAGGCCCGTCTCGCGTCTGGCTTCCCTGAGACGCCTCGCCAAGTTCCTGTCGATGCGAGTAATGATGTTTTTTGCCACAGACTTCCTTGTTTGTTGCTTTAAGTTTACAAATCCTAGAATGGCTTACAAGTGGGTCGCCGGTTTTTCTTGAAACGCGGCGTTTTTGCGCGAACTAGAAAGGTGCGTCCCTCTCGATTGAAGCAGAAAAAAGCGGGGAGGATACAGCGCCTCCGCTTGGTGCGCCCGCAAGAAAATATGTCCATAACATATTGACTCTCAATTGGTGAGTCTATATTATATGGACATGCAAGCCAAACCCTCCTACATGGACGTTCGCCAGGCCAAGGGACTTGAAATCGCCGAGCGGCTTCCGATCCGCAAGGTCGACGACGTCTGGATCGTGCCCTCGCAGAGCACCGATCGCAGGAAGTACATCGTCCGCGTGGAGGATGGTGATACGTGGTGCTCGTGCAAGAGCTACGAGCTGGTCCAGGAGAAATGCAAGCACATCATCGCGGTCGAGGCGCTGATCGCGCAGGAACGGGGAGAGCCTCTCCCGCAGGTCGAGCAGCGTCCCAGCACCAAGAAACCGACGTACCGGCAGAACTGGCCGGCGTACAACGCAGCCCAAGTCAGCGAGAAACGCAAGTTTCAAGAACTGCTCCGCGACCTATGCCGTGGCATTGCCGAGCCACCGCGCAAGAAAGGGCCAGGGAGACCGACGATCCCACTGCGCGACGCGGTTTTCGCCGCGTGCTTCAAAGTGTTTTCGACGGTTTCGTGCCGGCGCTTCATGGTGGACTTGGAAGAGGCCAAAGAGAAGGGCTACGTCGAGCGCGTGCCCTGTTACAACTCAATCTTCAACGTCTTCGAGTCGCCGGCCACGACCGACATCCTGACGGACTTGATCCTTGAGGCCGCCAAGCCGCTCAAGGTGATCGAATCATCGTTCGCCTGCGATTCGACGGGCTTCTCTGGTAGCCGGTTCGATCGCTGGTTCGACCACAAATACGGCCGGGACCGCATTCAGCGTGCTTGGGTCAAGCTTCACGCGATGGTGGGCACGCAAACCAACGTCATTACGGCCGTCGAGATCCACGACCAGTCGGCGGCTGACGCCCCGTTGCTGCCGGCCCTGGTGGCGACGACTGCCAAGAGGTTCGACATGAAAGAGGTCAGCGCCGACTTGGCCTACAGTTCGGTTCACAACCTCCAAGTCGTAACCGACGCAGGTGCCTACCCCTATATCCCGTTCAAGCGTGGCACGTCGGGCGCCGCGGGTGGTTTGTGGCTAAAGCTGTTCCACTACTTCAGCCTGAACAAAGAGGAGTTTCTGCCGCGATACCATCGGCGGTCCAACGTCGAGACGACGTTCTCGATGGTCAAATCCAAGTTCGGCGACAGCGTGCGGTCCAAGACGGACGTGGCCATGAAGAACGAAGTTCTGGCCAAGCTCGTCTGTCACAACGTCTGCTGCCTCATCTCGGCCATGTTCGAGCTAGGTCTCGATCCGGTGTTTTGGGAGGCCCAGGCCGGATAGATCGAGGATCAACGATTTTTCGTTTTGCAATAACCATTTAGGGTGGATTTTCGACCATCCGGCCTTCTCTTGACTTGACCCGCTGTTTACCTATAACTAAACTTCCATGTCAGACCAACCGAAACACATTGCTGCGGTCGGAAAGTTGCGGACGGTAGAGTACGCTGTTCGCGACGATGAGACGATGCCTGCACGCGAGTATATCGATGGTCTCCCGAAGAACGTCAAGGAGCGTTTCTTGGCTCTCTTTGGTCACATGGCCCAGAACGGCGAGGGTCGCCTCACCGACGTTATGTTTTGTCGAGAGCGCGGCGAAATCTATACGTTCAAAGGAAAGGACAATAAGATTCGGCTGCGGTTGCCGTGCTTTAAACTTGGAAACCGATGGATCATTACGCACGGGTTTCCGAAGCCCGGTAAGTCGAAATGGCCAGAGGAGCAATTCAAGCTTGCCAACGAGATTAGGGAAGAGGTCTTAGTTCGAGAAAGAAAGGCGTCATGCAACACGAAAGGGAGATAAAAATGGCCAAGACTCACCTGACCGAATACGTCACGCAAAACTACGAGAACCTGCGTGGTTTTCAACAGGAGCGCCTCTTGGTCGAAGTTGCCTCTCTTATCGATCAGGCAATGAAAGACAAGATGGTCAACAGGACGCAACTCGCGGAACTGCTCGGGGTCACGAAGGGTCGCGTCACCCAGTGCCTTGGCGGCGAGAGAAACCTCACCCTCCGCACCCTGGCGGACATATTTACGGCGCTGGGAAAATCCCTTTTGCTGCAAACCGAGGATGTGTGGGCCTCTCTAGCGGACTGGGAATCCATCCCGAACTTGCCAGCCGAAATCAAGCCTGCTCGCCCAACTACGACATATTCGAGCAATATCGCTGATGGCGGCGATGGGTACGAGTACAGCATTGCGGCCTGAGAGAACAAATGACGGAAAAAGAGGACAAGCAGATCAGCCTGATGAAACAGGCCGCTGGCATTGCGAAGCGGGCGCAGATCCACGGAATTGCGCTTAGCGACGCGCGCGTGCGTCGCAGGGTTGGCGACCTGCCCGACAGCATTCGCCTCACTTACGGATTCAGGGACAAATACTCCTTTGAACCTGAGTCAAAAGAGCTGAGCGTGCTGGTGCAATTCATGCTTGGCGCATCACCATCAGATGTTCCCGACGAGAACGCGGATGCCTGTTTTCGATTGGAAGCGGCTTTCTCTCTCAGATACGAGATGTCGGGTGATGAACCGTGCGACGACGATCAATTGAAAGCCTTCGCCCGCATGAACGGCATTTACAACGCTTGGCCCTATTGGCGGGAATACGTACAGAGCACGGTTTCGAGAATGGGCCTAGCGCCCGTGACGGTGCCACTTCTGACGGGCCAAGCGATCGAAAGGATGATTAGGGATCAGGAGGCTTCTTCTGAAGAATCGGTTGAAGAATCCAACTCAGAATCGAGGTGAAATGCCTATAAAACGAGCCCAGGAGAAAAACTTCTCCTGGGCTCGCTCATTTAAAATGCTGACATCGCGGGTCCGCGTGCTCCCAATCTTGCAGGACAAAGGGCACTCGGGCTCGCTCATGGTGCATGTAGCTCAATGGCAGAGTGGCAGCCTAGAAATCTGAAGACCCGGGTTCGATTCCCGGCATGCACCTTTCGGCCATCCCAGGATACGCTCCCCCGGTCTCTCGACCATTGACCCCGTGCCGAAGCCGCGGGGCATCCAATCAGCATCTCGAATTCTCAAAGAGCAACCGGAAAAGACCCCTATTTTATCTTACGGGGCGCTTTGATTCTACGCTATTTTCGGCTGGTTTCCAGCGTTCGCTTCGGAAAACCTTGCCGTTCTCGCCCTTGCGATTTCGAGAGATACCGGTCGCACGGGGGCTACAGGAAACCCGGCAAGCCACAAGGTGAGCCGTTGTTCCAGGCTCTGGCATCGCCCCCATCCCTCAACGAGAATCGTTGTGTCGCGAACGCGACAGGGGTATTTTTGGGCAGAATGGGCGTTTGCCCAAAAAAGCCTTCGATTCGGCGAATTTTTGGGCAAAGCTTCCGTTTGACGACGCGCGCCCGCCAGTTGACTCACGACTGACAATTCAGAGGGCGCGACGCACGCGCCGCCGGTCTCGCGAGTTTGCTGTTCGTCGCGTGGCGGGCAAGGCCAGGGATCTTGAGTCAAAATTTGCGGATTTGGCACTTGCAGTGCTACATCGTAGGTTTCCTCACGGAAATCGGTTGTAGAGTTGAAGTGGTGGGAGACTGCGCGCGACCGACGCGCAGGTCGAACAACCCCATTGGTTGCGGCAAGGCCGCCTAGGAAAAAAGCTTAGCGGGAGGTGTGCGGTGACGGCTCTGGTGCGTGCGACAGCGGGCGGAATTGCGTTGTTCCTGGCGATTGCGCCGGCCTCGGCCCAGGAATGGGCACGAAAGATGTTTCGGGAAACGCAGCACAACTTCGGCAGCGTGGCTCGCGGCGCAAAGACCGAGCACCGCTTCCAATTCAAGAACATCTACCTTGAAGAGATCCACATCGCTGGCGTTCGGGCAAGTTGCGGCTGTACGACTCCCTGGGTCACCCAGGACACCCTCAAGACCTATGAAACGGGCGAAATCGTCGCCCACTTCAACACAGACCGCTTCAGCGGGCAACGGGGCGCGACGCTCACCGTCACCATCGACCGGCCCTATCCGGCTGAGATTCAGTTGCGGGTCGACGGCTACATTCGGACCGACGTGGTCCTGAATCCCGGCAGCGTCGAGTTTGGATCGATCGACCAGGGGCAGGTGTCAAAGAAGCGAGTGACGGTCAATTATGCGGGCCGCGACGACTGGAAGATCGTTGACGTGAAGAGCAGCAATCCCCACGTCGAGGCGAAGGTCGCCGAAAAGGGGCGGGGGAACGGACAGGTGGCCTATCAGCTCACCGTCTCCGTCGCGCCGGACGCTCCGGCCGGATACCTGCAAGACCAGTTGATCCTCGTCACCAACGACCGGAACTATACGCAAGTACCCGTGGCCATCGAGGGGCGGGTCGTGCCCGAGCTGACCATCAGCCCTTCGTTTGTTTCGGTGGGCCGCGTTCAACCCGGTCAGGAGGTGCGCAGGCAGATTGTGGTGCAGTGCAAACAACCGTTCTGCATCCGGGGTGTGGAGTGCGATAACGAGTGCTTTCAAGTCGACCTGAATTCGTCGGTCGGCGACGAGGCCAAGAAGGTCCATCTCGTGCCGATCTTGTTTGTGGCCCCGAGCAAGCCTGCTAAAATGACAACGACGATTCGTGTCGAAACCGACTTACACGGCGGTGCCACCGCCGAAGTTCAGGCGGCCGCCCATGTAGTGCCGACCGAAATCACGGCCACGCCGTGAACGTATGTCGGCGTAGCCGCACCGACCCGAATCGACCAACAACCGCCGAATCGACCAGAGCCATCCAGAGGACTGACCCATGAAACAGCTCACCGCCGCAACGATTGCCCTGATTGCCACGGCTTTTTGCTCCGTCGCGCCGGCGCAGACAATCGTCTACGAAACGTATAGCCCCGTCGTGACCGCCGCGCCGGTGGTGGTCCAATCGCCCGTGGTTTACGATGCGTGGCGGCCGGTTGTCAGGAACTACAACTACAATCCGCCCGTTTCGAGTCCGAGCTTCACCGGTTACACCGCGAACTACGGCAACTACGGCGCGGTCACGAGCTACGCGCCGGTGACCGCCTATAGCCCGGTCGTCACGGAGACATATAGCCCCGTCGTGACCGAAGCTTACAGCCCCGTGGTGACGACGACCTATAGTCCCGTGGTCACGACGACGTACAGCCCGGTGGTAACCTACAGCCCCGTGGTGACGAGCTACTACAGTCCCGTGATCGTCCGCCCGCGCTATGTGCCCGGGCAACCGGTGCGGAATTTCTTCAGGGGCATGGGTCCGTGAGCAACGGAGCCATCACCATTTGCCTACCAGGTCACTCGATTGATGGCGCTTGGTTACGAGTTCCAGAAGAGCGACTCGCGAGGTGCCTGATAGCGGATGGCCAGGTGCGGCGTTTCTAAACGCTTTTGTCCGTTGGCAAGCGATTGCATCCCGGCCGCCACAAGCCCCGTGGTGAGTAGCGTTCGCTCCAGCGGGTAGGGCGCGCGGCCGGTGAGAAACAGCTCTTCGGCTCTCGACATCAGGGCCGCTGAGTAGACCACGTTGGGGTTGGGTGGCAGGTAGAAGAGCGTCGACAGCAGCTCGGTGCGGCCCTTGATGCGTGCCGCGAACGTGAAATCCTGCACCAGGCCGTTCATTAAAAGCATGGTGGCCTTCAAGCCATCGGCATACTCGAAACGGTAAACGGCCGGATCCTTCACCCATTCGCGCATCTGGTTTGGCGTCGGATGGCGGTCGCTGAACGTGGCGGGCTGGGCCAGGGTCTGACTACGGCAGAGGCACGCTTCAAACAGGCTTGCATCCCAGCCCCCGGCCTCCCACGAGCCGGCCTGCATTGCCTGCCAAACGGCTTCACCGCGCAATCCTTGCAAGGCGACCACGCCCGTTTCACCGCCGCGCCGCCGCTCGGCCATGCATTGGATCGTTTCCAGCGCGTGAAAATCGTAGCTGTCGAGACCTCCGTGCGCCAGGCACATGACCTCGCTCACTTCGCCGTCGTACGGCATATCGGTCGACGGCATCCGCCAGGTGACGGGAAGCGAGGAGCCGGCCAGAAACGGGATGCTCATCGACCGTGAGGTGTCGAACATCTCTTTAGCCCACTCCCATTTCCACGACAGGTGCTTGTCGTTGAACACGGGCGTCGTCTTGCCGTCGGCGCGGAACACGTCGACGACCTGCTTAAAAAACGGGTATCGCGGGTAGAGGTGCTGGCCGATTTCGTTGACGGGGTAGTTGCCGTGCTCGCCGATGATGAGCACGGCGTCGACCATCAGGCTCTGGCCGCCGCATCGCAGTGTTTCCGCGATCGTGGGGTAGATGGTGAAACCGAACTCTTTGGCCCGCCCACGGCTGAGATCGTTTTCGGGGAACTGGTCGACGTAGGCCGAAACGACCTCGAAGGGCGGCTGGTGCCAGGTTCCTTCGATCGGGTAGCCCACCAAAAATCTTTCGGCCATGTGCCAGGCGTGGGAACGATCGCGCCATTCGGTGGTGACGACCGCCAGCTTTCTTCGCTGTTGCGGTCCGCTGGCGTGAGCCCGCGCGGCGAGAAGGCCGCAGCCGGCGGCGGTAAGAAACGTACGACGATTAAGCATGGTTCTGGCCTCTTTGGTGGATGCGTGACAAGGTGACGGCCGCCCGCCCCCGCGATTACTTCCGGCTTCGGCCGGACGCGCGGCGAGTTTCAGTTTCATGACGCTTTTTTCTGGCCGACTCGACCGCCAGACGCTTCGCTTCCCGCTTGCGGATCGCACGATGCTTGCGATGCGCCGCCTCCGCCCAGTCCTTCAAATAGTCGAGAAACGATCCCGCCTTGCCCACGTTGATCTCCAGCTCCCGCGGGCCCTCGCCTTCCATGTCGCCGCGCAAACGGCGCAAAAGCACGGCCACTTCGTCGCAACGCGCCGCCAAGGTCTCGATGTCTTCCGGCTTCTGTGATGTGAGCACGGGATGGTCCTCAAGAACGGGATCGACAAACGCGAGATTTATTTTTCCACTCAACGCCTTGCGCCGCAATAGGTTTCTATTTAAGATGGTAATAACAAGTCAAAAAATGAATCAAAATACGTTGCATTAAACAGATCGTATGCTACAATCGGACGCGTTGAGCCGGAACCAGGAAGTAGGACCAAGGCAAGCGGAACCTGGTCGGCTTGGAACCGGCCCCATAAGCCAGGAGAACAGGACATGTCCAGAGATTGTGAAAAGTCGGGTCCGCGCATGAGCCATGCCGAGCGAGCTGAACGGCGTCGGCAGATGGCCCTCGACGTCAAGGAGGGGGCGTCGCTCGCCGCCGTCGCCTTGCGTTACCAGGTCACCCTTCCCACCGTGCGCTGCGCCTGCCAGGAACATGAAGTCCGCTGGCAAAGCCGACCGGCAAAGTGACTTGTTCGCCGTCGCGAGGATCGAACGAGAAGCCCGCGCGGCGACCTGGCGGCCATCCGCTCGATCAAGCGAGGAGACCCACCATGATCCAAGCTGACGCCGATCCGGCGCTTGAGTTTATCGCCCGCGAGGCGGCCGGCGACGAGCGGCGCGCCGAACTACTTAGCCGGGCCGACGGCCGGGCGGTCGACGGTTTCGGGCTTTCGACGAGCTTCGCGAGGGCAATGAGTGACAGCGCCGATCAACGACGTGCGCGCGGGCGCGAGTCGCGGCAACGGCGTTTGCAGATCGCCCGCTGGTGGGTTCAAGCCAGGCGCGAATGGGAGGCCGAGGTGGCCGAGTGCCGCCGGCGAGCGTGCGAGGAATTTGCCGTCGCGTTGTGGGCCGGCGACCCGGCGAAGGCACCCGGCAAGTTGGGTCGCTGGCCGAAGGGCGTCGAGCTTCTACTCGTGATGGGTGTGAACATGCAGCCGGTGAGCGAGCGAGGCGAGCTGAAGAACGGCGTCGAAGTCACCTTTGAAGTTAAGAGCCTATCGGAGATCGGGCCGCAGGCGAGACGCCCGTCCCACAATGCCGATTCTCGGGTAGGCTCCAGGGCCGACGGGACGGCAGGCGAGCGTTTTACCGAGATGTTTGCCTGGCCGAGCCGGTCGCACCGTGACGGCGGGGCATTCGCCAGCCACCGCCTCGCCCGGCTCGGTCTGGCGACCGGCGTGATCAGGCCCGGCGCGCCGGGAAGAGTTGTTGCCGTCCGCTGGCCCGAAATGATCGGACGGCGGCTGGCGGCGGCCGTGCAGCGCCACACGTTCGTCGAGGACGAAGGGGAGATCGCTTTAGTACGAATCGACGGGCTGAAGATCTGGTCTGTCGGCACGTCGGTTGCCTGCGGCGAGCGGCAACACCCGGCAGGATCGTTGAGGAGACCGGATGCTACCTGAACCAAAGACCGCGCGGGGTTGTTTGGCTCGTCGAGCGGCCGAGCTACGCGCGAAGCAAGAAGCCTGCGATGCCGCGGGCGAAGACGAAGACTGTTTGAAACCGGTCTGCGAATACGACCGTTTTTGGAACGAGGGGGTCGAAGCCTTTGATAGCGGCATGGCGATCGAGGATTGCCCCTATCAGCCGCGTTCTGACCAACAAGACGACTGGTTGAGGGGCTGGTTGACCGCCGAGCTCGATCTGACATCTCGCCAGTGGCCGGGTGGCACAGTCGCGTCGCCCGTTCAATCCTAACCGAGGTACGAATTCCATGAACGCCAACGGAGTCACGTCGCGGGCGCAGGGCGAGATCAGTCCAGAGCGAATCTTGCTGGGACGGCTCGCCCTTTTGAGTCGCGAAGGGAACCATCGGGCGGTGGCCGAGATGCTGGCCGACTATTTTGTGCAGGAGATGCCGGCTGTCGGCCCGTCGGCGACGGGCATCCGCGAGCGACGGCGGGACAGCCAGACGAATCCGCTCTACCTGGCGCTCGCCGAGTTGCCACTCGACCTGCGGATTGTGAACGTGCTGGAGCAACATTTCGGCGCGCTCTACGTGATCGACCTGGAGCGATACCGCTGGCCGGACGATTTCCTGGCGGTACCGCAGTTCGGACCCGGTTATGTCGCGGCTTTGCGCAGGGTACTGGAGTCGGCCGGGGCCTGGAAGCTGCTCGAGCGCCGCCGTCACCTCCACCGCCGCCGCACGCAGATACCCGAGGAGCTTAAGACGTAGCAACGTCCGTCGCGCGGTCAACCCTGGTGGGCGCGGTTGGCGCTTGTTTTGTAGAGCCAAACCGTGGCCACGCCTGTTTCAAAGTGTTCCAATAGAACGTGGGCTTCGTAGGCCATAGAGGCCCGATCGTTTGGCGCGGCAAGGGGGCGGCTTCGTTCTCGGCGAAACTTTCTTTCGTTCCGCGGTCCCTGCGCGAAATGCGACTTTGAAGACCCGCCATGACCGACCGCCTCTCCGATTACGACGGCCTGTTTCTCCTGGCGGGGACGGCCATCGCCATCGTGTTCGGGCAGTCGCTGCTGATCGCCTGGCTCGTGTGCGCCTGGCGGAGAAACCGCGAGCTGCAAGAACCAGGCGACGAACACGGCGGGGCTTCGCACTTTCATTTTCAGGCCTGGTTTGAAACGGCCGCTCGCCTGTTTCGCCGCGGCCACGGAAACAGATGAGCCCGCCGCTGTCTTGCGGGCAGCCACATCACCGTCCGCCGGAGCGTGCCGGCGCGGATCGGCGCCGCTGGGCTTGCACCGCCGCCAGCAGCGGAGTGCCCTCCAACTCCGCCTGGTCGGCCATCTCTAACAACAGGTGGGCGTAGCCTTCTCCGCCCAGCAACCGGGCGACCGCGAGCGCCTCGTCGCGCACGTTGGCCTCCACGTAGGCGTCCGCCGCCAGCGAGGCCACCGACTCGGCCAGAGCCGCCCGCGTCGCCGCCGGAAGTTTGGCCGCTTGCGGTTGGATGTCGTCAGTCGCCGCCTTGTCCGAATTTACGTCGTCCTCGGTCGCGGCATCCGCCGCCGCGGCCAGGCCCAACGGCGACGTACGCACCCCGCTCAAGAAGCGTCGCAGGGCAACCAGAGAAGACAGGGCGATCTGCCGGTTTCGCGAACCGACAAGCGTCGCCAGGGGCAGGAGCAAGTCGTCATCGGCCGACAGGCCCGCCGCCTCGGCCGCGTCCGCAGCAAGCGGATGGCGGTCGTCCGCCAGGATGTCGCGCAGCTCGCGACGAGCCGCCGGGTCGTCGATCGTCGCCAGTCCTGCCAGCGCCGCCGCGTGCCAGCGCCGGTCGGGCCGCGCCGCCACGATCGCGCGCAGGTCCACCGCCGTGCGCGGATCGTCGAGCGCCGCCAGAACGAGAACGGCCGGCCCCGTCTCCGCGTCGGCCAGGTGCTCCGTGGCCAGCCCGTAGCCGTCGGCCAAATCGTGGCGCGCAAGCAGCCGGGCCAGACGCAACTTGTACGGCAAATGGGGCTCCGATTTAAGCAGCGGCCGCGCTTCCCGGGCCGCAACCGGCGAGTCGATGTTTTCCAGCGCCGTCAGAGCGAACTCTTTGAGATGATAATCGGTCCCCCGCAGCCAATTGGTCAGCACGCTCACCGCCCGATCGTCCCGCAACCGCCCCAGGGCCCAGGCGACGCGGTAGCGGTCGGTGGGCGCGATGCCCGGTTGGTCTGCGGCGGCGATTAAAAGTGGCAAACACTCCTTGCTCCGCATCTGCCCCAGCGACGCGACCTCGGCCTCGAGCGACTGGCGGGCGGCGATCGATCGTTCGAGCCGGGCCAGCAGAATCCGCTCGGCCGCGGTCGCGTTGAGCCGGATGGCCGCCCGCGCATAGGCGGCTTCTCGTGCGGGCGGCTCGTCGAGCGGCAGCCGGGCCAGCGAGTCCAGCACCGCCGCGATGGCTTGCGGATGGGCTACGTGAGCCAGCGCCGCGGCGGCCGCCGCCCGTTCGGCGTGGCTTGCGGCGTCCGTCAACTGGCGAACGAGCAATTCGCGCGGCCATAACTGGGCCAGGTCGGGTCGAAGGGCCAGCAGATGGCCGAGCGATTCCAGTGCGGCTAGCCGCCAGCGCGTAACCGGCTCGTCCGACTCGAGGCATTTGCGCAGGGCGTCCGCCAGGTGGTCGAGTTGCGGCCGATTGTCGTCGGCGATCCCGCTAGCCAGCACGTCGCGAACCACCTCCAAAGCGGCGCCGCGTACCGCCGTGAGCGAGTGTTGGGCGAGCCTCGCCAGCGGATCGAAGACGCGCGGCTCGGCGGCCGCCCAGTCGGCCCGCAGCCGGAGGCTGGAGAGGAGCGGCACGGCAGAGAGTCCGTCGGCGTCGGCCAGCCGCTCGATGACAAGCGCGGCTCGCTCGCGGCGCGAGCGGGAGTCGGCCACGCGGATCAGCGTTTCCGCCACAGCCACGAGTGGATCGTCCGGTCCGGTCACGCGCGGCACGCGCTCGTCGAAGGTCGCCGCACCCGGCGCGGCTGACACGCAGCCGAGTGTGCGTCCCTGCTGCTGAGCCAGAATCAGGAGCCGAAACTCGCCCTCCTTCAAAGGCGGAGCGGCCGGTCCTTCGTCCGCGAGACAGCCCAGATCGGCCGCCGTCATCGACAGCTCGTCCCTCTGAAAAATGCCCTTGAGCCGTCGGACCGGCTGGAATCGGTATTCCCGCAGCGCCACTTCCGTCTTGGCGCCTTCGACCACCGTCAGCCGCCCGATACTCGCCACGCGGGCCACCAGCACCAGGTGCGCCTGGCCCAGGCCCGGTTCCAGGTCCCAGCCCTCAAACGTCTGATCGCCCGACGCGCTGCGTGTGGAAAGCGCCGCGGCAACGAAAATGGCCGACACAAGCAAGCTGCGCATGTGCAAAACCTCCAAGGGTTGGAATCAAGAGGGGCAGCAAAAAACGGCCAACGAAACGGCCGCGGGATCTCGCTTGGCGTCACCAGTTGATGGCTCGGCCCCGTCGCAGGTGTCCGCTCCGGGTGACGTTGCGGTCGGCGAGCGCGACGGGAATTCGTAATTGATGCCGCAGGGCAACACGGCGCACGCCAGGCCGATCGCCAACACGGAGGCCGGCCAGGCAGAGGACCGCTTCGGGCCGGCGTCCAAAATCGTCCGCAGCCTTCGTTCGAGGTCATGCACGGCACTCATCGCCGTGGCTTGTCGCATCGCCTCTCGCGGCAGAGGAGCCACGAAATCGAGCACATCCAGCAGCAGGCCGGCGTACTCGCGGCGGTTCTGCGGCAGACGGTCGAGCACGACTGCGTCGCAACATGCTTCCTCGCACTCTCGCAACTGCCGTCCGAGCGAACCCAGGACCGGCAGCCACCAGTAAGCGACGCTTACCGTCAGTTCCAACAGCCTCACCAGGTGGTCGAGACGCCGGATGTGGACGAGCTCGTGCAGCAGCAGGGCTTCCCTCTGCGAATCGTCGAGGCGCGCCACCAAGGCCTGCGGCAGCATGACGCGAGGACCGTGCCAGCCGGCCATGACCAGCGGGGGCAATCGGCACGGCACGACGACGATTTCCGGCGGCCGCCGCAGACGAAGCTCGGCGGAAAGACGAGCGGCCAGCGATTGCCATTCAGGGGGCGCCTCCATGCCGTGGGCCAACAACCGACGAAACTGGCCGTAGCGGCGCCAGGCGGCCCAGCCGGTCGCGCCGGCGCCCACCGACCAGAGGGCAAAAAACGCCCAGGGCAAGATCTCGCTTCCTGCGACGATTGGCGCGCCGTGGCACCCACACGCGCCGATCGCGCACGACAACCTGGCCGGCAATTCACCCAGGCGTACGCTCAACAACGGAGGCGTCAGCAGCTTGGCCAGGACGAGTATCCACAACGCGCGGGCCAGGGCAGGACGCCTCAGCCGCCGGTGAGTGAACCGGGCCGCCAGTCCCAGCGCAAAGGCGAGCAGGAGGTTCGAGACAATCCAAAGCGTCCAGGACATGGCCCCTCCCTTGTTGGTCTATTGGTTCGATTTGTGCGTTCGCCTTGGTTCGCCGGGCGTCACGTCGAGCAGACGGCGCAAATGGGTCCGTTCTTTGGCGGTCAGCTCCCCGCTTTCGACGAGGTAGGTAAGCAAAGGCGTCATCGAGTTGCCGCTCAGGCGGTCGGCTACGCGACGGAGCTCACCGCCAATGAGGTCGTCTCGCGCGACCAGCGGCTCGAACATCTGGTTGGCTTCGTCCTTCCAGCGGCGGACAACGCCCTTTGCGACGAGCCTCGCCAAAAGCTTCTGCACAGTGGCAAATTTCGAGCTGCCGCCCTGGGGATAGAGACGATCCCGCAATTCACCGATGGTCGCCTTGCCCCGCTGCCACAGCTCTTCCAGCACCTTCAGCTCGGCCGCCGTCACCGACGGCAGAGGGCTTTTAGAGTCAGGTCGAGAGCCTGAGCGTGATTTCGACTGAGACCTGAAATCCGACATCGGACCACCGACGATGCGAGATCGTTTCCAGGAGCGTTTGCCGCCTGGAATAACGACAAGACGGGTTGTCTTGTCGTTATGGTAGACAACTTGTCTCGTCCGTCAAGGGGCCGAAATGGAATTCGCTTGCTGGGCGCGCCCGGGTTTCTAGCTGCGAAACGAGGCTTTCACCTGAGGTTGCAGCAATATCACCAACGACCAGATGCCCATCGGAATGCTCAGCCAGAAACAAAGCGAGCAGGGCATCAGGGCAAGGATGCTCGCGGCCACCGCGCCACGATACGACTCACGCTTCATCATCTGTGTCGCGCTGAAGCAAATAAAACCGTTGATGGCAACCAACAAGATAGTGGCAGCAATGGCTCCGGCGGCGTACGCAGGGTCTCTACCCCGCTGAACCCCGGCAATCACCGTCACAAGGCCGTGGAAGATGCACGAAACGCCGGCAAGCGATCCTGCAACGATCAGGCCGATGGCCGGCCCGTGAACGCTGATTTGTGCAGAAGGGGTGCGTAGGTTATAGGCAACTACGGCTTGAGTTCCGGCCGACGCCGGCGCCGAGTACGGATTGGGATCGGGCTGAAAACTGCCCGCTCGCAGCGGCGCCTCCGTGGCGTTCGCCTGGGGAAACAGCTTCGACGCCTGGGCGGCAGGCACCCAGTCCGTCATCCCCTCTTTCCAGATGAGGTCGTCCGGAGAAACTGCTCCCGATGCTGCGAGCTGCTGCATCTCACTTGCCGTGTAGGGGCCGGCGGTACGGCCCTCACGCGCGTAATACCAAGTCCTCGCCGCGCGCGGTTCCGAGGCCGACCCCTGGCAGGCCGTGCACGTCGTGCCGGTAAGCCACGCTCCGCAGCCCGTGCACCAGAGGCCGGTTGGTCCGCGGCAAAAGGGACACTGTCCGCCGATCGGCCGGCACTCGCGCAGACAACTGCGACATCGATTCGATACCTGGCTCACCGCGCAGCCCCTTTCCAACGCCAGCCCAAGGGCGCGGGATTCATCCCGCAAGAGGTGGTATAGCTGGAAACAGGCTAACACAATCCATGCGGCCGCACCATCGCGAGCGCGTGGCAAAACTTTTTTCCTGGACATTCGCAAGATTGCGCCCCACAATACGAATCGCTCTGATGGAAAGACACGTTTTCCAGGCGAACAACTGAACCGCTGCCAGCCCGCTCTGAGGTAACCCATGTCCCGCTTTCGTCTCCTGCCCGGGGCGCTGATTTTGCTTGCGCACCTGGCGTCCGTCGCGTCGGCCCAGACCACGCTCAAGCACAAATTCGCGGAAGGCACGGAGTTCAAAACCCAGGTCTCCCGCAAGGTCGAGCAGACGCTCAAGCTGGGCGGCGCCGACATCCCCACGAAGGTCGACATGAAGATCGGCACGATCACCAGCTACGGCAAAGCTGACGCCGAGAAGAACGTGCCGGTCGAAACCAAATTCGAGTCCGTCAACGCCAGCCTTTCGGTGCAAGGTATGACGGTCACGTTCGATTCGGCGAACCCCGACGAGAAGGCGGCGAATCCGCAATTGCAGGTGGTCGTCGACCAGTTTCGCAAGCTCCACGGCCTGACGATCAACTACGTCGTCAGCCCCGAGAGCAACAAGGTCGTGTCGGTTGAGCGGCCGAAGGGAGAAACGCCCCTCGACCCCGACGATATCAAGACCCAGTACCAGCAAGAACTCGACATGATCCCGGCAACGCCGTTGAAGCCGGGCGACAAATGGGAGCAAACCGTGCATCAGGATCTGGGCCAGGGCCAGGTCTTCACGTTCAAGCGGCATTACGAATACGTGGGCGAGGCGCCCGAGTTCGCCACCGTGCCCGGCAGCCGCAAGCTCGACAAGATCACCGCCACGGATTCGAGCGTCGACTATTCGATCAAGCAGGGCGGACTGACCGTGAAGTCAAGCGATTTGAAGATCGAGTCGTCGAAGCACGTCTATCTGTTCGATCGGGAAGCCGGCCGGATGGTCGATACCGACAGCGAGGTGCGCGTGTCGGGCAAGCTCGTGCTGTCGGTCAACAACATGGATCTCGACGCGGTCTTCGACCTCACCATGACCACGCGCGAGCAGGAGCCCAAGTGAGCTGATCGTCGCAGGCACACGCCGTGTGCCGTCGCCGCGATCTTCGACTATCGCTGCACGTCGGCGAAGGCGTTCTGTAGCCGCTTGAGCGCCTCGTGCCCGGCGGCTCCGTCCACCACGACGTTCACCCGCACCTCGCTGGTGTTGATCATCTCCAGGTTGATGCCGGCTTCGGACAACGCCCTGAACATGCGGATCGCCACCCCGGTGTGGCTACGCATGCCGATGCCCGACACAGAAAGCTTGGCCACCCGCGGCGACCCGCTCACCGGGCCGCAGCCGAGTTGCAGCGCGACGTCTTTGGACGCGGCGACGGCCTTGTCGAAGGCCGCCTGCGGAACCGTGAAGCTGAGGTTGGCTCGGCCGCCGCGCACGTAACTCTGCACGATCATGTCGACGAAGATGCCGGCCGAGGCCACGTGCTCAAAAACGGCGGCCGCGATGCCCGGTGTGTCGGGCACGTCCGAAATCGTCACTCGCCCCTGTGTCTCGTCGAGCCGGACGTCGCTGATCGTCAGGTCTTCCATCCCCTGCAGGCGGGCCACGATGGCTGTGGCGTCGCCGTTGCGATAGCGATGCGCCTCGTGGGGCGAGCGCACCGCCTCCACCGGCTCCCTGTCGAGCTGAAAAGCCCGGTGCACCGTGCGCAGCGCCGTAAGGCCGTCGTCTCGTGAAACCAGGACCGAGATCTTGATTTCGCTGGTGGAAATCATTTCGATGTTCACGTTTGAGTCGGCCAGGGCCCGGAACATTTTTTGGGCCACGCCGGTTTGCGTGGCCATGCCCAGGCCGACGACCGAGACCTTCGAGACGTTGTCGTCGTGCGTGTAGCCCTCCGCGCCCAGTTCCTCACCCGCTGCCGACACGGCCTGCAAGGTGACCGGCAGGTCGTCTCGCAGCACGGTGAACGAAATGTCGGCCTTGGCGTCGCTGCCGACGTTCTGCACGATCATGTCGACCGAAATATTTTTGGCGGCGATCTTCGAGAAGATGGCGTGGCTCGTCCCCGGCCGATCGGGGACGCCGAGAATGGTCACTCGGGCCTCGTTCTTCACCAGCGTGGCGCCGCCGACGGCCTGGCCCGGCGCCTCAGGCTCGGCCACGATCATCGTCCCCGGAATGTCGGAAAAACTGCTCCTTACGTGGATCGGCACCGAGAACTTCTTGGCGAACTCGATCGAGCGGCTGTGCATGACCCCGGCCCCCAGGCTGGCCAGCTCCAGCATCTCGTCGTAGCTGACTTGCTTCACGCGCCGCGCTTCGGGCAGCACGCGGGGGTCGGTCGTGTAGACGCCGTCGACGTCGGTGTAGATCTCGCAGGCGTCGGCGCCGAGCACGGCCGCCAGAGCCACCGCCGTGGTGTCGCTGCCGCCGCGACCCAGGGTGGTGATGTTCGATTCTTCGTCGACCCCCTGAAAGCCGGCGGCGATGACGATCTTTCCCTCGTCCAGCGCGCGGCGCAGGCGGTCGGTCGAGATGGAGTGGATGCGGGCCTTGGTGTGCGTGCTGTCCGTCTTGATGCCGATCTGCGCCCCGGTCATGCTGATCGCCTTCGAGCCGAGCGATTCGATGGCCATGGCCACGAGCGCCACGCTCACTTGCTCCCCCGTCGAGAGCAGCATGTCCATTTCCCGGGCTGGCGGGCTTTCGGTGATCTCTTTAGCCAGCTCGATCAGCAGGTCGGTGTTGTGGCCCATCGCGCTGACCACAACGACCACCCGGTTGCCTTCCTGCTGGGCGCGGATCGCCTTGCGCGCGGCCGCCAGGATCTTTTTGCTGTCGGCGACGCTGGTGCCGCCGAACTTCTGGACGATTAAGGGCATCTGTTCGCGTTTGAGGAAATATGAACGAAACTACCACGCTAACACCCGCGCCAGATTCGATCAATAGTTCACGCGTCAATACGCAATCCCGAACGTCCCCAGCGCGTTGTTGCTCTGCTTGAACCAGGTCAAACTGCCGTCCACGCTGATCGTCGTCGGCTCGTCGTTGCCCGTGGCGACGGCGACCAGGCTCAACCCATCACCGGGCAGCAGGTAGACGTAGCCGCTGAACCACACCGCTTCGTAACCGCCCTGCTGAAAGTTCGCTGAAAAGCTTCCCAGGTCGGCGTCGCGTCCGCAACTGGACGCAGGGGCTGGCCAGGATGCCGATCCGCGAACGCCAAGCCATCCTTGATGCGTTGGCCATCAGCGGGCGCGGGATCGAGCGGCCAGGTCCGGGTCGCCCTTTTTAGCGACGGCGGCCGACGCCCGCAATCCGGCGCCGAGACTGGGTTGCCTTGCTCTCCGTCCGCGGAAGGCCTCCGCCGCCGTTTCCCGCGGCCGCCGCGGCAGCCCTTCCAGCCGGCGTCGATCGACGGCCGCTCAAAAACGCGACGGTGGCCAGCGCCGCCAGAACCGGCGGCCTTCGAAGGGCGCCGCTTTCGGCGACGGGCGATCGCCCGCCGCTGGTTTCAGCGACGCCGACGTCCCCGCCGCCCAATTGCGCGTCTCTGCAGGAGATTCGCGTCATTCGTGGTTCGCTCCTACAAATTCGCCGGCCAGGGATTGGGATTACCGATCAGCGGCGTGAGCGATTCAAACTCGTAGTGCCATGACACCTTGAAATTCTTGTAAGCCGCGAACTCGGCGATGCCCTGCCGGTCGGGCGCCTCGGTGTCGAGCTCGGTCTTGTCCGGCAGCAGGGCCGCCGGCCAGATGGGAATGCCCACGTCGAAGCCGATCAGCGGCTGCCAGTCGTAACCGGTGGCGTGCCCCTCTTGGGTCACTTTGAAGGTGCTGAGCTGCTTCCAGAGCTGCTGCACGGGCAGCCCGACAACGGGTTCCAGCCAGCCGATCACCGGCACGCCGCCGCGGAACTTGAGCGACTCGTGATAATCGACCAGCGTGTGGCCCTCGATCACGGGGATTTCGGCCGCCACCTTGGCCGTGTAACTGGCGAAGCCGACCCGCTCCGCCGGCTTGCCGCCGGGAAACGAGGGAGCTTGCACCACGCGCGTGCCGCCCAGGCTATTGGCCGACAGCAGTTGCGAGGCGCTGGGCGTGCCGTCCGGCAGGTAGAGGATCAGGTCTTGCCCGTGGATCGCGTAGGCGGCCATCAGGGCGGCAATCTGGGCGTTGATGTCGGTCAGGCCCACCTGGCTGGTGAGCATGCCCGTGATGCTCCAGGTTTCCAGCACGGCGATCGGCACCTTGGCCTCGTTCTCGATGATCGTGCGAAGGGCAGCGTGCATTCCAGTTCGACGGTAAAATCCTGGAACGGGAACTGCGTGGCGGTCTGCGAATTGTGGAAGCGATCGGTGATCGGGTGGTTGTCGATCGTGAGTGTCCAGTCCTTCACGGCGCGCGAGGTGCCGGCCAGAGTCAACACCGCGCTCGACCACATGAACGGCGAGTCGGTCGGGTAGGTGAGCGCCGGAAGCGTTCCCGAGTTGCCGACGGTTTCCGTCTGGGCAACCAGCGAGAGCACGCACTTCATCGCCTGCCCCTGTTGGCAACTGAATACCGCCTTGCTGACGTTCACCCCGCTGTAGGTGAAGACCTTCGCCTTGCGGTCGCTGGTGACGTAGAAGCCTTGGAGGTTGCTCCCGTAGTTGGTGTTCGTCTCGGCGAAGGGGTACGTGTACGGATTGCTCGAACCCGTTTTCGTGCCGCCCATGATGAACGGCAGCATGGCGGCCAGCGGGGTGTAGGTGGGGATGATCTCCACGTCGCCGGCGACCGTAATCATGCCGTCGCCCGTGGTCTCGTGGATGCGCTGCCGAGTGCCACGAAGCCCTTCTGTCATCACGCGGGATCGGGTTGCCTTGAGCTGGTCGCCGCCGGGCCCCAGTTCGCATGCCACGGTTACGGGGTTGGCCGCGCCGAAGCCCCACTGTGCCTGTACGCCTAACGATGCGGGGGAATTGGACATTTATCGTCTCCTCTGATGGTTGGCTTTGTGGTCGGTTCTGGGGATTTAGGTTCGAGGTCCTGTCTTGGGCTCAGCCACGGGTGCGGCGTAGCGTGAAGCGGAGCGTCATCGCACCGACAAAAACTTGATCCTTCTGCCAGCGCGACCAGTCGACGATCGGTCCGTATTCGACAAAGCACGTATCGAAGGTGATCGTGCCGCTGGTGTAATACGTTCCGGTCACCACGTAGGGCTGGTGACGAAAAACGTCGCTGATAGTCTGCCGCCAGCCGAGGTAAAGATCGTCGTTCGCTTCCGGTTCGCTGACGCCGCCGCTGTTCACGTCCTTCGCCGCAAACACGATCGTCAGCGGGTAGCCGATGTCGTCGCGGTTGTTGAGGCCGCCCAGGTCGGCTTCCTTGTCCGCGTAGATGATCAAGATGCCGGGGTATGCGTGCAGGCCGGCTGGCGTCGGCGCCTGTCCGGTAAAATCTCCCGCGTAGGGAACCTTTCGCACACGCACGCTGTCGCTGACGATGCCGGTGATTCGCGTTCCCAGCAAGCCGACGATCGTCGCCTGGACGGAGTGAGCCAACGCGGCATGGGGGCTATTGTAGGTCATACCAGCAGCTCGACTCCTCGATCGGCAACCGTTTCGAGCATGGCGTCCATCGCTTCGTCGCTCACGTCCTCACTCGCGTCGATGCTCATGAACGCCTCCCGATCGCCGACGTCGCTGGCGGCAGACTGAAACGCGGCGCCTGATTCAATCAGCAGCGAGTGAGTGTCGCCGATTTTCTCGCGCGGCGACGCCACCGCGGCGAAGTTGACGCCAGTCGACTTCTGGGCCAGCTCGATGCAGTCCTTGAACGCGGGCGCGAAGCTTCCGTAACACAGCGCCTGAACCATCTCGGCCGTTTCGGCGCCAAGCTGTTCGGAGGGAACGGTGGTGAGGTCGGCGCGATTCATGAGGCTCATTCGCTCGCGGTCTAAGCTTGGCTTTGGAGTCAAACCGAAGACCCAAGGCCCAAAGCCTAAGACCTCCGGCGCGGCCGGCTATGGCGACCTCTTCCCCAATAAAAAATACCTGGTGGGCGTCCCCACGCTGTTCACCAGCGGGTCAGCGTCGACCTTGATGACGTTCCAGTTGACGCTGTCTTTATCCGTCCACACATCGTTGATCGCCGGCACGCAACCAGCGGTCAGCGTGGCCGTCCAGATTTCAAACGTTTGCACTTCGGTCAGCACGCCGAGCGAGGCGGCGAAATCGACGTTTGCCTTACTGGTTGCCACCTTGCGGTATTTGACGGCCAATTGCTGAGCGGCTGAGGCGTTCGACGGCTGTAAAGCGCCGCTGAACACGTTCGCCAGGTATAGGTATCCGTAGGCATATTCGTCGGTCACGTTCATAGGCTTGCCTCGCTCGCGGTCTTACTCTTGAGTTCCAGGCCTTAGGCTCGGAACTCAATTACGAAGACCTAAGACCAAAGTCCTAAGACGCCGGCCATCGGGCCGGTTATGTCTGCCCTTTGACCTGCACCTCCCAGGGACCAACTTCTGCCGCGATAAGCTGGTTGATTTGCGCAAGCTCCTCGAGCAAAGACTTCCGGTAGGCCACCCAATCGATTGCCCCGCCCCCTTGAGCAGTGGGCAGGTCCATGCCCTGCCCGGGCGTCTGACTGCTCAGCCAGGTGATGATCGCTTGCTTGCGGACAGTGAGTTCGTCGATGTTGGCCATTCGTAGGGACTCTCTCTCTGCGAGCCCGGATAATGTTGGTCCGTTGGAGGGACTTTGTGTGCAATCTTCCCTACCCCAGCGTTCTATCAGAGGGAAAGGGGTAACCGGTCACAGCCTGGGGAGCAGAGACGGGACGTTTTGGCCAGCGAAATGAGCGGTGACGGCTTGGGTGACGAAGTCCAAGGCGCTACGGTTTTGCTGGCGGCAGGTTTCAATGGCGGTAAGCATCGTTTCCACGA